>CBHCZH010000019.1:0-37543 GCA_965977975.1 uncultured bacterium | reverse complement strand
TGATCGACGACATGGTCGCCTCCGCGCTCAAGTGGAGCGGCAAGTTCGTCTGGGCGTGCAAGAACTACGACGGCGACGTGCAGTCCGACCAGGTCGCACAGGGCTTCGGCAGCCTCGGCCTGATGACCTCGGTGCTGATGACCCCCGACGGCAAGACCGTCGAGGCCGAAGCCGCGCACGGCACGGTCACCCGCCACTACCGCCAGCACCAGCAGGGCAAGGCGACCTCGACCAACCCGATCGCCTCGATCTTCGCCTGGACGCGCGGCCTGATCTACCGCGGCCGGTTCGACAACACTCCCGACGTCGTGCGCTTCGCCGAAACGCTCGAAAAGGTCTGCATCGACACCGTCGAGGACGGCAAGATGACCAAGGACCTCGCGCTCCTGATTGGTCCCGACCAGCCATGGATGACCACCGAGCAGTTCTTCGAGGCGATCGTGCAGAACCTCGAGGCGGAGATGGCCGGCTGGGCGTGAGCGAGGGCGACATCAGGACATACACCGCTACACCTGGGCCCAAGTGTCGCTTTTGTTTATCGTTCCTTTCCCGATAGTTGTTTCCGATCGAGCGACAGGTCACAACAAAATCCAGCGCGAGACTTGTCGCCCTAGCGCCCCGCATGGCCACTGCCGCCACCGCCCGCCTTTGCTCGCCGCGCCCACTCCGGACGGCCGGGCCTGCGCACGCGAGCGTGCGCCGACGAGCCGGATGGTGGAGTCCGCAGAACAAAACATAAACGAGGGATGTAGGAAAGGCATTTCTGCCCTCGCTGTCCCGAGCCACTCAAGGCCGCCAGAAAGCAGTTCGGCGGAATAATCGACTTGGAGCACAGGCGGCTCCGAGGCGTGCAGATTGTGCGTTGCGGTGGTCACCGGCTCTCTGACATACGAACGGAATGCACGGCGCCACGCTTTCCCCGATGATGTCCGATGCGCTGGTGATACTCGGCGCCGCCGGGATCGTCATCCCGGTCTTCGCGCGGTTCCGGATCACGCCGGTCATCGGCTTCATCCTGGTCGGGCTGCTGGTCGGGCCCTACGGCCTCGGGCGGATGGTCGATGCCAACGAATGGCTCTTTTACGTCACTATCACCGATCCCGAGGGGCTCGCGCCGTTCGCCGAGTTCGGCATCGTCCTGCTGCTGTTCACGATCGGGCTCGAGCTGTCGTTCAACCGCCTGTGGACGATGCGCAAGCTGGTGTTCGGGCTCGGCGCGCTCGAACTGGCGATCAGCGCCGGGCTGCTCGCTGTCCTGCTGGCGTTGATGGGCCAGTACTGGACCGGGGCGCTGGCGCTGGGCTTGGCGCTCGCGCTATCCTCTACCGCGCTTGTGCTGCCGATCACCGGCACGCAGACGCCGGTCGGGCGAGCGGCGCTCTCGATGCTGCTGTTCGAGGATATCATGATCGTTCCGATCATCTTCGTGCTCGGCGCGCTCGCCCCATATGCGGGCAGCGACGGCATGGAAGGCCTGTTCGCGACGATCTGGCAGGGGCTCGTGGTGGTCGTAGCGATGATGGTCATCGGCCGCTTCGCGCTGCCGCTGCTGTTCGCGCAGGCAGCGCGGACCAAGAGCCCCGAACTGTTCCTGGCCGCCAGCCTGCTGGTGGTGATCGGCGCCAGCCTGGCGACCTCGGTGGTCGGCCTCTCCCCGATCGTCGGCGCGCTCGTGGCCGGCCTGCTGATCGCCGAGACCGAGTATCACGCCGAGGTCGAGGCGATCATGGAGCCGTTCAAGGGCCTTGCGCTCGGCGTTTTCCTTATCACGGTGGGCATGGGGATCGACCTGCTGATGATCTGGGAGAACCTTGGTCCAATCCTGCTTGCGGTGATCTCCGTGCTGACCCTCAAAGCCCTGGTCACCGGCGTTCTGCTGCGGCTGATGGGCGCGCGGCGCGGCATTGCTGTCGAGACCGGCATCCTGATGGCGAGCCCGAGCGAGACGACGCTGATCGTGCTCTCCACGGCGACCACCGCCCTGCTGATCATGCCGGAGACCGCGCAGTTCTGGCAGATCGTCACCGCGATCGGGCTGACCGTGACGCCCCTGCTGGCGAAGCTCGGCAACATGCTCGCCCGCCAGGTCGAGCCCACGGAGGAGCCCGGCACCGTGCCCGCCGAAAGTGCCGAGCCGCCGGCGATAATCGTCGGCTGCGGGCGCGTCGGCCGGCTGGTGGCGCAGATGCTGACCCGCCACGGCAAGCCTTACATCGCGATCGACGCCGATTCCGACCAGATCGCGCAGTGCAAGGCGCAGGGTTACAACGCGATCTTCGCCAACGCCGCGCGGCTCGACGTGTTGGAGCGGCTCGGCGTCCAAGAAGCCCCGGCGGTGATCCTGACGATGGACGAGCCGGTGCTCGCCCAGCGCCTCACCCGCAAGCTGCGTGCGGCCTATCCGTTGCTGCCGATCATCGCCCGCGCGCGCGATTCGACCCATGCGGCCGAGCTATACCGCGCCGGCGCCAGTACCGCGGTGCCGGAGACGCTCGAAAGCTCGCTCCAGCTCAGCGAGGCCGTGCTGGTCGACCTCGGCGTCCCGATGGGCCCGGTGATCGCCTCGATCCACGAAAAGCGCGACGAGTTGCGGGAGCGGATTCGTGAAGGCGGCGATCTCGACCACAAGCCCAAGCTGCGCACCACCACCGCCGAGCCTTGAGCAGGGGCGTTTCGGCGATTGCGCGGACCCGAGCGGGTGCCCGGACGTTACCGTTCCGAAAGGAGATTCCCGTGCGGAACGACAACCAGAAGAACGAGACGCGCAAGCAGCCGCAGCAGCAGACCGGCGAAGAGCGTAGCCCGATCAAGAGCCGGCAGCTTATGGAAAACACCGTTCCGGAACGGTGGGACACGCCCCGCGGCAGCGAAGTCGAGACGCGCGGCGCGGCAGGCCCGCGCGGCGGCGGTTCGGGTCGGTCGTAGCGAATACGCGTTCTCTAGGGAAGCGACTAGCCTCCGCCGGCGGCGACCGCGAGGCCGAACCGCTCGGGAATACGCGGCAGGAAAAAGGTGAATGGGTCGGCCGCGGGGTCATCGGGCACGACCGTTAGGCTGATGCCGTCGTCGATAGACGTCGCCAAGGCTTCGTAGCGGTGCGTTTCGGAGAGCGCGCCGTTCTGGTCATACAGTTCCTCGCTGTACTCGAATACGTAGTCACCGCCGCTCAGCCGCACTGGCGCCGTGATTATCGCGTTGCACCAGCCTTCACAGATCACCAGTTCGACCCGCGCATCGGCACCCGAACCGATCAGCGCGAGTTCGGCGCCGCCGAGATCGCCGCTTTCCTCGCTCAATTCGACATTGCCGTAGATCCCGGGTGCCGGCGGACCGGCCGTTGCTGAGCTCGCGGCCGCCAAGAAGACGAATGCGAGCGCGGCGCGGCGGATCATTGGACCGGTTCGGCGGCCAGCAGCGAACGGACCGCCGCGAGTGCCTGCTCTGCCTTGTCGCCGTTCGGCCCGCCGCCCTGGGCCATGTCCGGCCGGCCGCCGCCACCTTGCCCACCTAGCTCGGCAACCGCGGCCCGGACCAAGTCGACCGCGCTGATGCGCGAGGTCAGGTCGTCGGTGACCGCCGTCGCCACCGAGGCCCGACCTTCGTTCACCGCGAGGATCGCCGCGACGCCCGAACCGAGCCGCTTCTTCGCCTCGTCGAGCAGGCCGCGCAGGGCCTTGGGGTCCATGTCCTGCAGCACCTGGCCGGAGAACTTCTCGCCGCCAATCTCTTCATCGGCGGCAGCCGGCGCGCCGCCTCCGCCGCCGAGCGCGAGCTGCTTCTTCGCGTCCGCGAGCTCGCGTTCGAGCCGCTTGCGCTCGTCGAGCAGCGCGGTGACGCGGGCCTCGACGTCTTCGGGCGCGGCCTTGAGCGCAGCGGCGACCGACTTGAGCGCTTCCTCGCGGCCGACGACCCACTGCCGCGCCGCCTCGCCGGTCAGCGCCTCGATGCGGCGCACGCCCGAGCTGACCGCGCTTTCGGAAACGATGCGGAACAGGCCGATATCGCCGGTCGCGCGCACATGGGTGCCGCCGCACAGCTCGACCGAGTAGGTCCCTCCGGTGTCCGTAGCGCGGCCCATCGAAAGGACGCGCACTTCGTCGCCGTACTTCTCCCCGAACAGCGCCATCGCACCCGCGGCGATCGCCTCGTCTGGGCTCATCAGCCGGGTGACGACTTCCGCGTTGTGGCGGATTTCGGCGTTCACTTCGGCCTCGACCGCGGCGATTTCCTCGGATGTGAGCGGCTTCGGGTGCGAGAAGTCGAAACGGAAACGGTCCTCGGCGACGAGCGAGCCCTTCTGCGTCACCTGATCGCCGAGCTTGTTGCGCAGCGCCGCGTGCACCAGGTGGGTGGCCGAGTGATTGGCACGGATGCGGTCGCGCCGTTCGGCGTCGACCTTGAGATGCACGGTATCGCCGACCGCGATGGTGCCGCCGACGACTTTGCCGTGATGCGCATGCAGGCGGCCGAGCGGTTTGGCGGTGTCGGCCACTTCGATGCGCAGTCCGGCATCCGAACTGATCGTGCCGGTATCGCCCATCTGGCCGCCGCTCTCGCCGTAGAACGGCGTCTGGTTGGTGAGCACGATGACGTCCGCCCCGGCCTCGGCGCGGTCGATCTCTTTGCCGCCGACGACCAGCGCGACGACCTGGCCTTCGCCTTCGGTCGAAGCGTAGCCGGTGAACTCGGTCGCGCCTTCGCGCTCGGCGATGTCGAACCACAGTTCGCCTTCGGCGGCTTGACCCGAGCCCTTCCAAGCCGCGCGGGCCGCCGCCTTCTGCCGCGCCATGGCCGCGTCGAACCCGTCGCGATCGACGCCGATGCCGCGCACGCGCAGAGCGTCCTCGGTGAGGTCGTAGGGGAAGCCGAAGGTGTCGTAGAGTTTGAACGCGGTCTCACCGGGCAGATTGGACCCCTCGCCCAGCCCCTGGGGCGCCTCGTCGAGCAGGCGCAGGCCGTTTTCGAGCGTGCGGCGGAATTGCACTTCCTCGCGCTCGAGCGTCTCCTCGATCAGCGGCTGCGCGCGGCCGAGCTCGGGATAGGCCTGACCCATCTCGCTGATCAGCGTCGGCACAAGCCGGTGCATCAGCGGCTCCTTGGCGCCGAGCAGGTGCGCGTGGCGCATCGCGCGCCGCATGATCCGCCGCAACACATAGCCGCGGCCTTCGTTCGCCGGCAGCACGCCGTCGGCGATCAGGAAGCTGGTCGAGCGCAAGTGATCGGCGATCACGCGGTGGCTCGCCTGCTGCTCGCCGTGAGCCTGGGTGCTGGTCAGGTCCATGCTCGCCTCGATCAGGCGGCGGAAGGTGTCGGTCTCGAATACCGAGTGGACGCCCTGCAGCACTCCGGCGATGCGTTCGAGACCCATGCCGGTGTCGATCGACGGGCGCGGCAGGTCGCCGACGATCGTGTCGTTCTCCTGCACGAATTGCATGAACACGAGGTTCCAGATCTCGACGAAGCGGTCGCCGTCCTCGTCGGGCGAGCCGGGCGGGCCGCCGGCGATCTCCGGGCCGTGGTCCCAGAAGATCTCCGAGCACGGGCCGCAGGGACCGTCCGAGCCCATCGCCCAGAAGTTGTCCTTGGTCGGGATGCGGATGATGCGCTCGTCGGGCAGGCCGGCGATCTTCTTCCACAAATCCCAGGCTTCGTCGTCGGTGTGGTAGACGGTGACCGAGAGGCGATCCTTGGCGAGGCCGTACTCGCGCGTGACGAGGTTCCAGGCGAGCTCGATCGCGCGTTCCTTGAAGTAGTCGCCGAAGCTGAAGTTGCCGAGCATCTCGAACAACGTCAGGTGCCGCGCGGTGTAGCCGACGTTGTCGAGATCGTTGTGCTTGCCGCCGGCGCGAACGCACTTCTGGCTGGAGGCGGCACGCGGGGCGGGCGGAGTCTCAAGGCCGGTGAAGACGTTCTTGAACGGGACCATGCCGGCGTTGACGAACATCAGCGTCGGATCGTTGTACGGAACCAGCGGCGCCGAGGGCTCCACGGCGTGGTCGTTGGCCGCGAAGTAATCGAGGAACGCGCGGCGGATATCGTTGGTCGAATGCATGGATGCGAGTTAGTTGCTGCGGCGCAAAGCGACAAGCGGATTGAGGCAGAGTCGCCGGCCCGCCACGGTTCAGCCGCGATGGTGGGTCACGGCGGCGAAATCAGCTCCGATCATACCCCGCCTTTGCGCGCGGTAACGATCCAAGCGGCAGCGCGTAGCGAAACGATGCCTTCGTGCAGATTGCGTCGCGCCAGCTCGCGCAGCCGGTCGAGGAAGCGCGCGTGCTCTTCGGGGCTCAGCTCGCTCGCCGCGCGAGCGGCCGGGCCGATCGTGCTGAAGTACTCGACCGCGTCGCCGACGGGATTCTCGCCGCCGCCGGCGATCATCGCGAAATCGAATGGCTCGAACGTGACCTGCGCCCATCCCGCGCTTTCGAGAACGGCTCGCACATGCGCCGGCTCGGCGAAGGCGAACGGTCCCGGCGCGCCCGGCGCCGGCGACGGCTCGGGATTGGGCAGCAGGCGCGCCGCTTCCGTGAAGAACGGGTTCTCGGCGCGTTCGCGAAAGCATGAGAACAGCAGGCCCGCGCCTGATCTGGCGATGGTCGCAAGATGGGCGAACGCGGCGACGGGATCGTTGAAGAACATCACGCCGTGGCGTGAGACGAGGAGGTCTGGCGCCAAGCCTTCAGGCGGCTGCCACAGCGCAGCATCGGCGACCTCGAAGGCGGCGTTGCCGAGATGCGCGCCGCGCTCGCGCGCCACCTCTACGAGCTGTGGTGAGATATCGACACCGGTGACCGCGATACGGGGACGTCCGCGTGCGAGCGCCAGCGACAGCTCGCCGGCACCGCAGCCGATGTCGAGCACCGAATCGAATGCGAATCCGCGCGTGCGAGCGAGCAAGTGCTCGGTCAGCGGGCCGAAGCTGCGATCCGTACGGCGCCACTGCTCCGCCCAGCTATTGCCGGTCCGTCCCCGCCATTCGTTCGCGTCGGTCATTGTCTGGCTCCGATATCACATACCCCCGGCCGGCCTGACCCGTCAGCCGAGGGTATGCAACAACGGATATTGCGGACAACCCCGGACGCTTTACTGACCCCCTCCGGCTGCGATGGGCAGGCCGGCCGCCTCGGCACCGATGGTCTCCGCCACGTCTTCACGCACTTCGTCATTGTGCGCAGTGACGGTTTTCGCGGGCTCCCCATTCTCGGCAAGCAGCACGGCCTCCTCGCCCGATGCCAGTTTCGCAAGACGGACCGCCAATGGATTCGGCGAGAGGAAATTGGAGGCACCGTTGCTGGCGTCTACCGCGCCGCCGATCAAGCCGCCGAGAAGGAGATTTCCGGCCATGGCGCCACCGGTCTTGCTTTGGACCAGCACATAGGCCGGTTCGTAGCCCTCCAAGGCGAAATCGGCACGCAGATCGTGCTTTCGCTTAAGCTCGAGTTTGCAAGGCGTGACACACTTGGCGCCAGACGTTGTGCTCACTTCCGCCCCCTGTGGATCGGAGTCAAAGGCGACGCTCTGGCTCGTGCCATTGATGACGGTCGCACATCCGGACAGCACAACGCCCAGGCCCGCGAGGGCCAAACAACGGATCATATTCATCTATTTCCCCCCAAAGGTCCGCAGCCCCCGCTGCGGCCAAACCGTTGTATCGGCCGAGTTTTGCAGTGGCAATGGCGCGCGCGACTTTCTGCCAATTTCCGAGCACGGCCGCATGACCCGGAACGGAAGAAGCCGGCGCGGGCCCCGTGGGGCGGCCGCGCCGGCTCCGGTTCCGAAAGCGCCCCCTTCGAAGACAGGCGCGCTCCTTGAGGATCAGTCTTCGAGGTCCGCGTCCGGCCCCGTCATCATCTCCTCGGCGACCGCGTCGGTGCGGCTGCGGATGGCAGCTTCCAGGCGGTCACAAGTCTCGGGATTGTCCTTGAGGAACTGCTTGGCATTCTCGCGGCCCTGGCCGATCCGAATGCTGTCGTAGCTGAACCAACTGCCCGACTTTTCGACGAGGCCGGCCTTGACGCCGAGGTCGAGGATCTCGCCGATCTTCGAGATACCCTCGCCGTACATGATATCGAACTCGACCTGCTTGAACGGCGGGGCGACCTTGTTCTTGACCACTTTCACACGGGTCGTGTTGCCGATGATCTCGTCGCGCTCCTTGATCTGGCCGGTTCGGCGGATGTCGAGGCGGACCGAAGCGTAGAACTTGAGCGCGTTGCCACCGGTCGTGGTCTCCGGGTTGCCGTACATCACGCCGATCTTCATGCGCAGCTGATTGATGAAGATCACCATGCAGCGCGAGCGGCTGATCGAGCCGGTCAGCTTGCGCAGGGACTGGCTCATCAGCCGGGCCTGCAGGCCGACGTGCGAGTCGCCCATCTCGCCTTCGATCTCGGCGCGCGGCACGAGCGCGGCCACCGAATCGACCACCAGCACGTCGATCGCGTTCGAACGCACCAGCGTGTCGACGATCTCCAAGGCCTGCTCGCCGGTATCGGGCTGCGAGACGATCAGCTCGTCGATGTCGACGCCGAGCTTCTTGGCGTAGACCGGATCGAGCGCGTGCTCGGCGTCGACGAACGCGGCGGTGCCGCCGTTCTTCTGCGCTTCGGCAATGACATGAAGCGCGAGCGTGGTCTTGCCCGAGCTTTCCGGCCCGTAGACCTCGATCACCCGGCCACGCGGCAGGCCGCCGACACCGAGCGCGATGTCGAGCCCGAGCGAACCCGTCGAGATTGCCTCGACCTGCATTGTCTCCTTCTGGCCCAGCTTCATCGCCGAGCCCTTGCCGAATGCGCGATCGATTTGCGCGAGCGCGGCTTCGAGCGCCTTCTGACGGTCCACCGATTCCTTCTCCACCAGCTTCAATTCCGCCGCCATGACATGGCCTCCGTCAGTTGCCCAGAGCAGCCCGGGTCGTTGCAAGATATTTCCTCATTGGCAGCGTGCGTATCCCATTTGTTCTAATGGAACAAGGGGGGAACGAAAATTTCCTGGCGAGATGGATTTGCGGCTATGCCTCTCTTAATCCTCTTCCCGACTTGGCAGCCTTGCGCCGCTGGCGCATTGAGTTGGACCGAGCATGTTGTCGCAGAAGACCCGTTACGCCATCCGCGCGATGCAACACCTGGCCGACCGCCACGGCGAAGGGCCGGTGCAGCTGTCCGAGATCGCGGCGAAACAAAACATCCCCGCCAACTTCCTCACCGTGATCCTCTCCGAGCTGAGCCGCTACGGCATCGTCGCCTCGATGCGCGGCAAGGATGGCGGTTACTGGCTCGCCGTCTCGCCGATCGACATCACGTACGGCGACCTCATCCGGGTGATGCGCGGCTCGCTGGCGCTGGTGCCGTGCGCAAGCCGGTTCGCACACGAGAAGTGCAGCCACTGCGTCGAGGAAGGAGAATGCCGCACCCGCGCGCTGATGCTGCAGGTGCGCGACCGGACCGCAGAGATCCTCGATTCGATCCGTCTGTCCGACCCCATCGAGCTCGTCCCGGCCGACGGCGAGGGCGCCGAAAGCTGAGCTTCGCTCCGGTCAGCGTTAATTATCGCACCGGCCGTCGCAATCGTATTGTCAACTTTAATAGTTGAGAATAGGTAAGCCCAGTCGCGGCACGTCGCCGCGCCGCAATGGAGACCGACCGATGCCTGCCATTCTCGACAAGCTCGAACAGGCCGATCTCGCCCGCCTTCCTGAACATCTGCGCGTCGTAGCCGAAGCGCTCGAACGCCTGCGTTACGGCGTCATTCAGCTGACCGTGCACGACGGCAAGCTCATGCAGGTCGACGTAACGGAGCGCCGCCGCTTCGCCTGAGATTTCTTCCCCTCCCACTTCACCCTCGAAGATCAGACCGGACCGCCGGATGCATCTCCACCTTTCGAAAGCGAGAGATCATGCATCCGAAATCCGTACGGGCCCTGCTGGCCCTGACCGCCCTTGGCGCGCCTACCGTGGCCTACGCGCAAGAGGCGCCGCTCGCCGACCAGCCGCCGGTCGAGCCCTTTGAAGCCGGTCCACCCTCGTCGGTGGGGACCGGCGCGCGCGATGAGGGGTTGATCACCGTCACCGCCCGCCGGCGCCAGGAAACCTCCCAAGACGTACCGCTGGCGATCTCGGTGGTCGGCGGCGAGCACATCGACAACACCGGCAGTTTCAACGTCGGCCGCCTGCAGCAGCTGACCCCGACACTGCAGTTCTACAGCTCCAACCCGCGCAACACCGCGGTCAACATCCGCGGCATCGGGGTGCCGTTCGGCCTGACCAACGACGGCATCGAGCAGGGCGTCGGCATCTACGTCGACGACGTCTATTACTCGCGCGTCGCGTCGGCCACGTTCGACTTCCTCGACGTCGCCCAAATCGAAGTGCTGCGCGGACCGCAAGGCACGCTCTACGGCAAGAATACCACCGCCGGCGCAATCAACATCACTACGCGCCAACCCACGTTCGAATTCGAAGGCCGCGCCGAGGTTTCGCTCGGCAACCTCGGCTTCAAGCAGGCCAAGGCTTCGGTCTCCGGGCCGCTGTCGGATCAGGTCGCTGCGCGGCTCGCGTTCTCGATCACCAATCGGCGCGGCACGATCTACAACGTGACCAGCGACCGCTGGATCAACGAACAGGACAACCTCGGCATCCGCGGGCAGATCCGGTGGGAGCCGACCGACAGCCTCGACGTCACCTTGGCGGGCGACTTCAGCCGCCAGAACCCCGAATGCTGCGGCACGGTGTTCGTGGCTACCGGTGCGACCCAGCGGCCGCTCAATCGGCAATACGCGGCCCTTGCCGCCGCGCAGGGCTACACGGCAGTCAGTACAAGCCCCTTCGATCGGCTGACCGACCTCGACGCCAACCTCAACGCGGGCAACGAGCTCGGCGGCGTGGCTCTGCGCGCCAACTGGGACGTGGGACTAGGTACGATCACCTCGGTGACCGCCTGGCGTTATTGGGACTGGCAGCCGGAGAACGACCGCGACTTTACGGGGCTGCCCGTCACCACGCTGTCGCAAAACCCGTCGCACCAAGAGCAGTATACGCAGGAGTTCCGCTTCAGCGGCGAAGCGGGTCCAGTCGAGTTCGTCGCCGGGGCGTTCGGCTACTACCAGGAAATCCGCACTCGCGGCACGCAGCGGCAGGGTCCTGCAGCGAGTCGCTGGCTGCTCAACCCGACGAGCGCGCTCAGCAACGATCCCACGGTGCTCGATGGCCTGACCGCGGCCAACGACATCCGTCTCGACAACTGGAGCGCGGCGCTGTTCGGGCAGGTGAGCTGGCACGTCACCGACGCGCTGACCATCCAGCCGGGCATCCGCGTCAATTACGACAAGAAGGACGCGCTTTACGATTCGGTCGTCACCAACGGCGCCGGCCAGCCGGTAACGTTCGCCAGCACGGACCCGCGCATCGTCGCCCAGCGCGGCGTGCTCGCGCCGCAACGCTTCGAGGCCGAGTACGGAGACTGGAACCTGAGCTACGATCTTACCGCCAGTTACGAGCTGGCGCCGGGCGTGCTGGCTTACGCGACTTACGCGAAAAGCTTCAAGTCCGGCGGCGTCAACCTGAACGGCGTGCCGGCGGACTCGACCGGCAGCCCCATCCTCGCCGCGGCGACGGTCGAGCCGGAGTCGGTCGATCATTACGAGGCAGGGCTCAAGGCGCAGTTCTGGGATCGCAAGGCGACCTTCAACCTGGCCGCGTTCCGCACCGACATCGCCGACTACCAGGCGCTGGTCACCAACGGCCAACTCGGCGTGCTGCGCGGCTACCTCGCCAATGCGGACAAGGTTCGCACGCAGGGCGTCGAGGTCGATTTGTCGATCCGGCCGAGCGAGCGCTTCAACGCTTACGTCAACGGCGCCTATACCGATGCAAGCTATGTCCGCTTCGTGGATGCGCCGTGTCCGCCGGAACTGTCGGGCGGCGCCAGCAGCCCGGCCAATTGCGACATCTCGGGCCAGCGCCTGCCCGGCGTGTCGAAATGGGCGTTCTCGTTCGGCGCCGAGGCCAACTTGCCGGTCACGCTGTTCGGGCTCCAGGGGCAGGCCTACCTCGGCTACGACGGCAGCTATCGCTCGCGCTTCTCGTCGAACCCGACCCCGTCGGCCTACACCTGGATCGGTGGCTACTCGCTGCACAACTTCCGCCTCGGGTTCCGCTCCGACGACGGGCTCAACCTGTTCGTCTGGGCACGCAACGCTTTCGACGAAGCCTATTTCGAGCAGCTCCAGGTGCCGAGCGGCAACACCGGGCTGATCGTGGGCAATCCCGGCGATCCGAGGACCCTTGGGCTGACCGTGCAGAAGGAGTTCTGATCGAGCGTCATGCCGGCCAAGTCGGGACCTCGTGCAGCGCGCGTCTGCGCTTCGACGTACGAGGTCCCGGCTTTCGCCGGCTGACGGCCCAGGCTAAACCGCGCCGGCCGGCCGTGCTTCCCATGAAACCTCGCGGCGACCGTTGCCGGGGACGGTTACCTCGACGACCACTTCCCCGTCTTTGACCCGCGTGCCCTGGAGCCCGCGAAGCTGCCACTGGCCCGAAGGGCCGAGGACCACGCGAACGCGTGCGGGGTTGCGGTTGGCGTTCGACAGCATGACGCGCATCGGCATCCAGCGGGCCGGACCCTTGCCCTGACCGGATAGCCCGGGCCGTTCGCAGAGCGCGAAAACCTGGCTGCTCTCGCCGAGCGCCAGCTCGACATCCTGCCCTTCGGCATAGTCGCGGACGCGCTCCTCGGCAACGAGCTGGTCGCCCATCGAGCCCGGCTCGAACACGGTGATGCCGCCCATCGGCAGCGCCATACCAAGCCCGTGCCGCTTGTCGTTAACCGTGACGAGCAGCATGGCGGCCGGTAGCGGCTCGTCCTGGTTGTCGTCGGACGCGCAACGGGTCTTGTAGAGCAGCCGGCCTGCGACCTCGTCCTGATCGAGGAAGACGACTTGCTTCAAGCTCTTGGCCGAGACCGTGACCGGCTCGGGCACGCGATAGAGCTTGAGGTCGCCGAGCGCTTCCTCCTCCGCCGTCATGGCGGCGCCCAACCTTGCAAGGGCGACACCGGGGAGCCTTCCCACTTCCTCGGCAGTTATCGAATCCACAATGACATCGGCGTTCCGCTTAACTTCGGTTCGCGAAGGCGTTGGATAAAACTCGTCGATAGGCGAGCCCGCCGCGGTGCTGCCGAGCGGATAGCAGGTCAGCGAGAGCGGTCGCGCATCAGGCGCGTCGGCGAGTTCCTCGAAATCGCTCACTACGTTAAGCTTGCCCGCGACCACCAGCAGCTCGGCATTCGGGAAACCCTGGCCGTTGTCGTTTAGCAGGGTGAGCCAGCTCATCAGCCGCAGCTTGACCTGGTCGTCGCGGCCCGGCTCCTCGAGCGTGGCGACGTAGTGCGCCTGCCAGTCAAAGCCCCAGGCGAGATAGGTCAGCCGTACGGTGTAGGTCCCACCTGAAGGATCGTGCGTGTCGACGCTGAACACCGGCTGGGCCGACAGCCCGACGGGCACCCGCTCGAACGTCAGCTTCTCCGGGAGGCCGGCGCAACGCACGGCCTCGAAGCCTGCAGCGGTCTGCAGCACAAGGCCGCCGTCCGCTCGGGTCCGCACGATGGCCTGCTCGGCTACGGATACGCCGGTCGCGGGATTGGTGCGCGTCACGGTGACTCGATTGCCCAGCGTGCCATCGACCAGCGACGCGGGACCGAGCAGCTCGGCGTTGCGGTTTTTCTCGATCGTCCCCCCAGGCAAACCGGTGACGATCGCGCTGACCGCGATCATGCCTTCCGCGACGCCTTCGAAGCGGATTATCGACTCTCCGGGCGGCAGAGCGACGGTCCGAGTCTCGGTAATCATCGCGAACCCCTCGGGCCAATCGGGATCCATCTCTGCGTCTTCGTCTCGATTGGGATCGCGGTAGAGCGTCACCGCGAGCGCGGTAGGAGGCGAAGCCTCGACCGCTTCGCGCGCGGCTAGCGATGGCGCCCAGAGGGCCGAAACAAGCGCGACGAGGAGAGTGGCGCGGCGCAAGCTGCTAGACCGCCCCCGCGGGCCGTGCTTCCCATGTGACCTGGCGTCGGCCGTTTCCGGGAACCGTGACTTCGGCGATCACTTCGCCATCCTTGACTCGCGTGCCTTGGAGTCCGCGCAGCTGCCAGTCGCCAGAAGCGCCGAGCACGAGGCGAACGGTCGCCGGTGTGCGGTTGGCATTGCTTAGCGTCACACGCATCGCGACCCAGTGACCGGGCTTCTCGGGGTCCTCGGTCTTATCCGGTGTACTGCATGTCGCGAAGATCTGGCTGCTCTCGCCAAGGGCTAGCTCGACGTCTTGTCCTTCAGCGTAGTCGCGGAGGCGCTCCTCGGCGACGAGCTGGTCGCCGAATGACGACGGCTCGAACACCGCGACTCCACCCATCGGCATTGCCATGCCGAGGCCGTGGCGCTTGTCGTTCACCGTGACCAGAAGCATGGCTGCCGGCCGGGCGATGCCCTCGCCCGCCCAGGGACTGCATTCGGCCTTGTAGAGCAGCCGGCCCTCGACCTCGTCCTGGTTGAGGAACACGACCTGCTTGAGACTCTTGGCCGAAACGGTGACCGGCTCGGGCACACGGTAGAGCTTGAGGTCGCCGAGCGCTTCCTCGACCGCTTTCATTGCGGGTGCGCCAGCAGCAAGATCGGCGACCGCGGAGCGGCGCAGTTGGCCAGTGACAACGATCGCCTCCATCGCCACCATCGGCGGTGGCGCCGGTGGGGGTGGTGGAGGCGGATAGTCGATCGGCGAGCCCGCGGCGGTGCTGCCGATAGGATAGCAGGTCAGCGCCAGCGGCCGCGCGTCGGGCGGGTCGGCGAGGCCCTGGAAGTTGCTCACCACGTTGAGCTTGCCGGCGACCACCAGCAGCTCGGCGTCGGGGAAGCTCTGGCCGTTGTCGTTGAGCAGCGTCAGCCAGCTCATCAGGCGCAGTTTGATGTCATCCCCCCGCCCCGGCTCCTCGAGCGTGGCGACATAGTGCGCTTGCCAGTCGAAACCCCAGGCGAGGTAGGTGAGCTCGATCGAGTACGTCCCGCCCGAGGGATCGCGGGTGTCGACGCTGAACACCGGCTGCGCCGAAAGCCCGGCGGGAACGCGGTCGAAGTTGAGCTTTTCGGGCAGACCCGAGCACCGCACCGCCTCGAAGCCGGAACTCGTCTGCAGCACCAGGCCGCCGTCGGCCCGAGTGCGGACGATGGCTTCCTCCGCCACCGCCTCGCCGGTTGCGGGATTGGTCCGGGTCACCGTCACCCGGTTGCCGAGCGTGCCGTCGACCAGCGCGGCGGGGCTCAGCAGATCGGCATTGCGGTTCTTCTCGATCGTCCCGCCGGGCAATCCCGTTACGATCGCGCTGACCGCGATCATCCCCTCGGCGACGCCGGTGAAGCGGATCGTCGATTCTCCGGGCGGGAGCGTGACCGTGCGCTTTTCGGTGATCATCGCGAAGCCCTGCGGCCAATCGCGGTTCATGGGGTCGTGGATGCCGCGGTTTGGATCGCGATAGAGTGTGACCGCGAGCGCGGCCGGGGCGGAGGCTTCGACGGTCTCGCGGGCGGATGCGGGGGCGACGATCAGCGACCAAAGCGCGGCGAGAGCGGCCAGAAAAGCCCTTCCCCTCGAGGAGGAGGGTTGGGTGGGGGTGCTCGGCGCTCGCGTTGACGCGCGACCTTCGGTCACGCTCCCCCACCCCCAACCCCTCCCGCTTGGGGAGGGGAGTTTGAGGCGTGGCTTCCGCACAGTCAGTACCGCGTCTCGTAAGTGACCCTGACCTCGCGCTTGCCGTTCGCGGGCACGGTGATGACGTACTTCCGCCGGTCGGCGTTGAGCTGCACGCCGGGGACGTCCTCGCTGACGACGCGGAAGTCGCGCGTCCACCAGCCATAGTCGAGCCCGCCCTGGACCAGCTCGACATCCACAGGCGTCGATTTGGCGTTGGTCAGCGTGTAGCGCATCGTCGTGCGCCAATAGTCGACCGTGCGGTCGATCTCGATAGTGCGCACTTCCTCACCGTTGATGGTCACACGATAACGCGCGCTGCGCTCGTACTCGGCACCGGTGATGCGGTCGCGGCTTTCGACTTCGGCCTGCGCGAAGACATCGAACGCGTCGCCGGTGCTGAGCGTCAGCTCGCTGCCCATCGGGGTGTGGCTGATGCCGTTCTCGCCGATGAACTGCGGGTTGCCGGTCCGGTCACGCTGGTAGAAGCGCACCGTGCCGGCCGGCAGCGCGTCACCCAGCCCACCGTCACGACTCGACGAGAAGGCGATCTGGCTCTGCACGTTGACCGGCTGCTGGTCGCTGCTCAACCAGCCGACCGTACGTCCGTAGACCTTGCGCGCGGGCACGCCCTGCACGTCGAGGAAGCTGACCTGCTTGGTCTGGTTGTTGGCGATCGTGGTGCGCTCGGCGATCGGGTAGAGGTAGAAGTCGCCCAGCTGCTCGCGGTTCGCCGTCTCGGTCCCCGGAACCATCTCGCGTCCGGGAGGCGGCGGCGGCACGTAACGGCCGTGATAGACCGGCGAGCCGCCGCCCGTGTTCGGATTGCCGGCGACGAGCAGCGTGTTCGCGGTATGGAAGGTCGTGCCGGTGCTGTTGGTCAGCGTGACCCAGCCCTGCATGTCGATGGTGCCCTTGGCCTCGTCGTAAAGCGCGACGTAGTCGGACGACCAGCCGAGACCGGGCGTCAGATAGCGGATAGAGGCAGGCCGGGTGCCGCCGCGGCCGCTTTCGACCGTGACCGACAGTGTCGGCCGAGCGCGCAGGTTGGGCGGCACGCGGTCGAAGATCACCCGCACCGGCAACCCGTCGTCTCGCAACACCTCGATGCGTTCGCCGATCTGGATCACCACGCCGCCCGCCGTCGACAACACGGTCGCGCGCTCGCGCATTTCCTGGCCGGTGGCGGGATTGGTGCGCACCAGCGTAACCGTCTGACCGATCGCCTTTTCCATCAGCTTCTGCGGGGTGAGCAGGTCGAAATCGAAGTTCTGCTCGACGATGCCAGTCCCTTCGGCGGCGAAGCTCAGCGTCTCCGGCCGAATCTGCGCCGAGACGTCCGGAAACGAGATCGTGCTGCGTCCGGACGGGATCGCGAGCTGACGCACATCCTGCACCAGGCCCAGGCCGTTGTTGTAGATCGTGACCGAGACGTCACCCTGCGCGGTCGCGTCGGGATCGGCGGGGTCTTGAGCCAGGGCAGGCTGAACGACGAGGGCGATGGACGAAACGGCGAGAAGGGTACGGACGCGCATCCGGGAATCTCCCAATGTTATAGTGTATCACCTAGGCCGAGTCGTTCTGAACCAGCGATGAAGCGAGCTTTCCCTCCCGCTACGGGAGGGGAGAAAATCTACCGCCGCCCGGCCCGCAACACTTCGCCGACTTTGGCGGCGATCTGGGCGACGCTGAACGGCTTGGGGATGAAGTACATGCCTTCGAGGTCGATCTCGCGACGCAACTGTTCCTCGGCATAGCCCGACATGAACAGGACCGGCATGCCCGGCACCAGGCTGCGGATCTCGCGCGCCATGGCCGGCCCGTCCATGCTCGGCATCACCACGTCGCTGACCACGAGGTCGAAGTCGGGGTTGGTGCGCACCGCCTCGACGCCTTCGTCGCCGTCGGCTGCGGTGACCACGGTGTAGCCCTGGCGGGTCAGCGCCCGCTCGGCGACCGCGCGGACCATGTCCTCGTCCTCGACCAGCAACACGCGCCCGCCGCCCGACCATTCGCGCGCTTCTTCCTCGGCCTCGGCCTTGCGCAACTCTTCCTCGCTCGGATGATAGACCGGCAGGTAGATCGTGAACCGCGCGCCCTTCACCGACTTGTCGGTGGTGACGACGTTATCGACAAAGATGAACCCACCCGATTGCTTGACGATACCATAGACCGTCGAGAGGCCGAGCCCCGTGCCTTTGCCCTGCTCCTTGGTGGTGAAGAACGGTTCGAAGATCTTGGGTAGATGCTCGGGCGGAATGCCGCCGCCGGTGTCCTCGGCGATCAGCACCGTGTAGTCGCCGGCGGGGATGATCTCGTTGCCGGTGCGCTTGACGTCGCGCGCGGCGATGCGGCGGGTGGTGAAGCTGAGCGTGCCGGTCGCCTGTTCTCCGCCGCGCGCCTGGATCGCGTCGCGCGCGTTGACGGCGAGGTTGATAATCACCTGCTCGAGCTGACGCGGATCGGCCCGGACCGGTCCGAGGTCGCGGTCATGATGGGTTTTCAAGGTGATCCGCGCACCGAGCAGACGCTTCAACAGTTGGCTCACCTCGCTGATCACGTCGGGCAGCTGGATCACTTCGGGCTGCAGCGTCTGCTGGCGGCTGAACGCGAGCAGCTGGCGGGTCAGCGAGGCAGCGCGGTTCGAGTTGGCCTTGATCTGCTGGATGTCGTCATAATCGCTGTCGCCGGGCGTGTGGCGCAGCAGCATGAGGTCGCAGTATCCGATGATCGCGGTCAGCACGTTGTTGAAGTCGTGCGCGACGCCGCCGGCCAGCTGACCGACCGCTTGCATTTTGGTCGCCTGCGCGACTTGCCGCTTGAGTCGCGTCTCCTCGGTCGTGTCGGCAAGGCTGAGCAGCACCGCCGCATCGCCGAGTCCGCGCACCCCGGCGAGCCCGAGCGAAACCGGCTCGTCCGGCTCGGCGCGCAGCCGCACGGCGATATCGCCGCTCGATGCCGGGCCCTGCCCGAAGCGGCGCACCGCGTCCGACATCGCCGTCTTGTCCTGCCGCACCACCAGGTCCGAGGGATACGGCGGCATCTTCTTGCCTTCCACGCCCGCCGCGCGACGGAACGCGGGGTTCGCGAACAGGAAGTGCCCGTCGCGGTCGGTCATGGCGAGGCCCAGCGGGAGTTGTTCGAGCAGCGATTCGAGCTGCGGCGTCTGCCCGCGCGGCTCGTTCCCCCAGCCACCGAGTCCCACGCCGCTGTCGAACAGCATCATCAGCGACGGAGCCTCGCCGGGCCGCACGGGCGCCGCTTCGGGATCGGCGAGCGGTACGCTGACCAACGTCTGCGGGCTGCCCTTGCGTCCTTCGCGCGCGAAGTAGATGCGGTCGCGCTCATCGGATCGGAGCAGCGCGACGAAGTCCTGCCCGGCCATGCTCGCCGTCTCGTCGCCCGCGGCGCGGCGGGCGAAGCCGACGCTCGCCGCGCGTATCGCGCCGTCGGGGCCGACCAGCGCGATCTCGATCCCGGCAGTGCTCAAGATCTTGCCGAACGTGCCGGTGATCCACTTGCCGATCCCGGCGAGGGGCTCGCTGCGCACGATGGGGGCGAAACGCCAGATCAGATAATCCTCGCCGCGCCCGGCGCGCTGCGCGGCGGCCGCCCATTGCTGCTGCTCGTCCGCGATCGTCACCTGCGCGCTGTCACCTTCGCGCCAGGCGGCGCGCGCGGCGCGGGCGAGCTGCTCGGCCGAAGCGCCATCTACAGGCAACCGCGGCGGCGCATGAGCTGAGCCGAACCACAGCTCGTAAGCCGCGTTGGCGCAGACCAGCCGGTTGGCGCGGTCGGTGATGGCGATCGCGACGCCGGGCTGCTCGATCGCCGCACCGGTGACGGTCCAGTCGGGCACCGCACCGTCGGAAGTATCGACGGGCGCCACGCGCCGCCGCCCCGCAGCGAAGGCGGCGAGGCCCAGGACCACCAGCCCGCCGGTATAGGCAAGCGTCACCGGCAAGCTGCCGGTGACCAGCCGGATCATCGCGATACTGGCGAGGACAGCGGCGGCGACCGCGAGCGTATCGACCAGCCGCGACTGCCGCCCGAGCTGCAGGCTCATGGCGTCGCGACCGGCGGCAGGCCGCGGCGCATGCGACGGCGCGACCACTTGCGGGCTACGATAAACCGCCAGACGATCATCGAGGCGACGTACCCTGCCGCAGCCACCACTGTGCCGATCACGAACAGACCCAGGACCAACGCAGGGGCGCCGTCCGACCAAAGCCATAACCACCAGTCAGACAGGCTAGCCCCGTCCGCAATCATCGCGCTGAACGATGCTGTATCCGAATGATAACCAAGCCCGCTGCCGACCCACAGTGCCCCTGGCAGAATGATCAGTGGCGTCGTGACCGGATTGGACAGGAAAGTCATGGCCGCGCCCAACGGGATGTTCCCCCGGCACGGCACGCACATCAGCGCCGTGCCTACGATCTGAATTCCCGGCACCAGCGCGAAGATGCCTACCAGCAGGCCGATCGCCACTCCCCGAGGTACCGAGCGGCGCGTAAACCGCCACAACTCAGCCCGCAGGACCCAATGCGCAAACGGGCGAACAAAGCGATTGCCCTCCAACTGCTCCCGCGTTGGCATATTTTCGCGCAACCAGTCGGCGAGGAAAGTCTTTGAACGGAAGTTGGCCATAATCCTAACGTCGTGTTGCGCGGCTCTGCAGGCAAGGGCAAGTGGGGTTAGTATCGCTCGGTTCCCTCCCGTATGCGGGAGGGGAGTTTCATCAGCCCCGCTCTCGCATGAGCCGCGCCTTGTCGCGCTGCCAATCGCGGTCCTTGATCGTCTGGCGCTTGTCGTGAGTCTGCTTGCCCTTCGCCAGCGCGAGTTCGACTTTCGCCCGCCCGCGCGAGTTGAAATAGACCGACAGCGGGATCAGGGTCATGCCCTTGCGCTCGACCGCGCCGATCATCTTCTCGATCTCGCGCTGGTGCAGCAGCAGCTTGCGCGGGCGCTTGGGCTCGTGGTTGAAGCGGTTGCCGTGGCTGAACTCGGGGATGTTGGCGTTGACGAGCCATGCTTCGCCATCGTGCACATGGGCATAACTCTCGGCGATCGAGCCCTCACCGAAGCGCAGGCTCTTCACCTCGGTGCCCGAAAGCGCGATTCCGGCCTCGAAGGTCTCCTCGATGAAATACTCGAACCGCGCGCGCCGGTTCTCGGCGACGGTCTTTACTTTGTCGAAGGTCGAGGGTTTCGGACGGGCCATAAGGGTCGCGCATGTAGGCTGAGGCATCCGCCGGCGAAAGTGCTTTCGGACGCGCACCGGCCGCCTCGGCTTGCGGAATCGTCTGCCTCGCTGCAAGATGCGACCGGCGTTTGGGGGGCCGCATGATCAACATTTCCAAGAGCCTGGGGCAGCTTGTTTGCGTCATCGCGCTGGCCGGCACGGCAGTCGCGCACGCGGCCGGGCCGCCGCCGCTGTCGGCGTACGGCTCGCTGCCCTCGGTCGAGGACATGGCCCTGTCGCACGACGGCACCCGCGTCGCCGCGCTCACCAAGATCGCCGGCGAGCGGGCGGTAGTCATGCTCGACGATCAATCTCGGCTGATCCGGGTGACGCAAATCGGCGACGAGAAGGTCCGCTCCGTCGACTGGATCGGCAACGACCGGGTCCTGGTCATAAGCAGCCGGACCGAGGACCTGCCGAAGGAGATCTTCTCGCCCCGCCAGGCGGAGTTCTCGCGGGCGATCGTCCTCCCGGTGGACGAGGACAAGGAGGGCTTCTGGGTCTTCGCCAACCAGCGCCAGGTCATCGACGTGGTGTTCGGCCATTACGGCCTGCGTAACCCGGGCGGCCGCTGGACCGGCTATTTCTCCGGAATCGAATACAGTTCCTCGCGCGATAACTTTTGGTTTCAGCCGTCGCTCTATGCCGTCGACCTGGCCGCGAACGAGGTGCGACGCCTCGCTCGCCCGGCCGGCGCCGAACGGGCCGCCAGTTGGGTTCTGGGGGCCGACGGGACGCTGGCCGCGACGTTCACGATCGAAGTCGGCAACGGCAGCTGGACGATCGAGGGACCGCAAGGCAAGGTCCTGGCGAGGGGCAAGGCGCCGCGCGGCGACGCGGGCCTGGTCGCGCTGGGCGCCGAGGGGACATCGGTGATCTATCGCCAGCTCGACGAGCAGGCCGGCAAGGTGCGAAGGTTCGAGGTGCCGCTCGACGGTTCCGCCGCGCCGGTCGAGTTCTTCCCCGGTGTCGAGATCGAGCGGTTCTACCTCGATGAAGCGACCGGCCGGATGCTCGGCTACCTTGCTGGTGGCGAGAAGCGCGAAATGCATTTCTTCGCCGCCGGGCATCAGGCGGCGGTGCGAAAGATCCGCCGCGCCTTTCCCCAGCGCGACATGCGCCTGGTCGACTGGACACCGGACCTGTCCCGGGCGATCGTGCGCGTCAGCGGAAACGGCGATAGCGGCACCTGGTACCTCGTCGACGTGGCCCGGCTCGACGCCCGACCGATCGGGGTCGAGCGAAGCTCCATTGCCCCGGAGCAAGTCGGCCCGATCTCGACGATCGCGTACAATGCCGCCGACGGGCTCGATCTCGACGGCATCCTAACGCTTCCGCCGGGGCGGGAGGCGACCAGCTTGCCGCTGGTCATGTTGCCGCACGGCGGCCCGCATGCCCACGACATCGAAGAGTTCGACTGGTGGGCGCAGGCCTTCGCCTCGCGCGGCTACGCGGTGTTCCAGCCGAATTTCCGCGGCTCGACCAATCGCGACGATGCCTTCGAGCGCGCCGGCTATGGCCAGTGGGGCCGCAAAATGCAGAGCGACATATCGGACGGCCTCGCCGAGCTTGTCCGGCGCGGCATTGTCGATCCCAAGCGCGCCTGCATCGTCGGCGCCAGCTACGGCGGCTACGCCGCGCTCGCGGGGGTGACCTTGCAGCAGGGCCTCTACAGATGCGCGGTGGCGGTGGCGCCCGTCGCCGACCTCGGCGCGCTGTTCATCGACGAGGGTGGCGGCGTCCCCGGCGCGGCGATGTTTCGCCGCTCGCTGCTCGAAGAGCTCGGCTCGCGCAGCGGCTTCGGCGAGATTTCGCCGCGCCGCTTCGCCGACCGCGCCGATGCGCCGATCCTGCTGATCCACGGCCGCGACGACACCGTGGTGCCGTTCGAGCAGAGCGCCAAGATGGCCGATGCGCTGAAGGACGCCGGCAAGCCCCATAGGCTGGTCGAGCTGCGCGAGGAGGACCACTGGCTCTCGCGCCCGGCCACGCGGCAGCAGATGCTCGAGGAGGCGGTCGCGTTCGTCGAGGAGCACAGCCCGCCGGATTGATCCAGGGTAGCCCATGGGAACCTTGCCGCTGCCGCTCGCTTTCTCCGGCAGGAAAGGAGAGCGCACATGCCTCGCGGAGACAAGGGCAGCTACACCGACAAACAGAAGCGCAAGGCCGAGCATATCGCCGAAGGCTACGAGGAACGCGGCGTATCCGAGAAACGCGCGAAGGCGCGCGCCTGGGCGACCGTGAACAAGGAATCGGGCGGCGGCAACAAGTCGGGCTCGGGCCGCGGCAAGAAAGACACCCACGTCAGCTCATCGCGCGGTGGGCGGGCACACAAGTCAGGCTCGGCCGAGCAGCGCTCGGCGGCGGCTCGCAAAGGGTGGGACACGCGGCGCCGGCGCGGCAACGCATGAAGCCGCGCGGGCGGCCCGTTACTCGACGACGATCTTACCCTTCATGCCGAGCAGGGCATGCCCGAAATGGGTGCAAGTCAGCTTGTAGGTTCCGGCCGCCGGGACGAGCGTGACTCTGCGCGTTGCCCGAGCCGGGACCTCGACTTCGCCATCGTCGACCAGCGCCGCGTCGTCCGGCGCGATCCGCGCCGCGGAGAAAAATTCGGGCGCAGAGAAATCGTGGCCCCCCGAGCTGAGATTGGTCAGCACGAGCTTGTAAGGCTGCCCCGCGCGCAGGTGGATTTCGCGCGGCGAAAAGTCGAAGCTTGCCAGCTCCACCCTTTGCTCGGCAGCGCTTTGGAATTGCGCTGCCGCCGGCGCGTGACTTGCCGCGCAGCAGGCGATGAGGGCTGTAGCGAGCGAAAAGTGAGACGTGCGCATTTTCATGGGCTCCGTTCGCAGGCTGGACGCGGGCCTCGAGCAACACTTACACGTGCTGGCACGACGCTCAGCACCTGAAGGGGGGAAGCGATGGCCACCGCCGTAAGTTCCGACGATGCCTTTCCCGGTTCACTGAGCGCGGCCCAAATTCTCGCCAATGCCCACGCAATGGCGCCCGCAATCGCCGCACGCTCGGAGGAGATCGAAGCGCTGCGCCGATTGCCGGCCGACCTCGTCGCAGACCTGCGCGCGGCCGGCTTCTTCCGCATGGGCCGCTCTCGCGCCAAGGGCGGCCCGCAGATGACGCTACCGCAGCATCTCGAGGTGATCGAAGCCCTCGCGCACGCCGACCCTTCGGTAGCGTGGTGCGTCAAGATCGGCACGGACAGCGGACTCCTCGCCGAGTTCCTGCCGCCGACGGCTTCCGCGCGGCTGCTGCCCCGGCCGGATATGATCACCGCCGGCCAGTTCACCACCGCGCACGGCAAGCTTGAAAGGGTCGAGGGCGGCTATCTGCTCACCGGTCGTTTTCCCTTCGGCAGCGGCGTGACCCACGCCGACGTGGTGATGAGCGGCGGAGCCCTGTTCGAGAACGGTGCGCCGGTGATCGCCCCGGGTGGTATTCCCGAAGGCCGCCTCGTCTTCTGCCGCGCCGACGAGATCGTTGTCGAGGACACCTGGCACACGCACGGCCTGCGCGGCAGCGGCAGCTGCCATTACCGCGCCGAAGGCCTGTTCATTCCCGAGGATCAAGCGGTGCGAATAGACGAAGCCTTGTTCCAGGGCCGCGCCCCCCTTTATTCGAGCGGCTTCAACTGGGTAACGACGATGGCCGCCGTCCCGCTCGGCACCGCTCGCCGCGCGCTCGACGAGGCGAAGGCGCTGATCCAGGTCCGCAAGGCCGGCGTACCGCAGCGCCCGATGGCCGAGACTGTCCAAGCAAGAGAAGCGATCGCGAAGGCGGAGACTGCTTACGGCGCCGCGCGAGCGTTCCTGTTCCGATCGGCCGAGGACTTCTGGACCGAGCTCGAGGGCGGTGCACCTGCGGTCGAGACCAAGGGCCGCCTCGCGCTCGCTAACGTCAACGCGTTCCGAATGGCCGCCGAGGCCACCCGCCAGCTGTTCGACCTGATCGGCGCCAACGTGATCTTCCGGGGCTCGGTGCTAGAACGCCTTGCCCGTGATGCGCTGACGCTCAACCAGCACATGGTCATCGCGCAGCCGGCGGTGGAGACCTACGGCGCGATGATGCTCGGTACCGAGCATCCCTCGCCTTTATATTGATCCTCTCTCGACGACTGTTGCCATCGCGCCCGGTCAATGCGATTTTCGCAAGCGTGTAAGGGGGGCCGCATGCACGTTTTGCGAGGTTTGATGCGGCCCGTCGGCCTAATGTTGGCGGCTGCCGCGCTGCCGTTTGCCGCGCGAGCCGCGGATCCACCGCCACTATCGGCTTACGGTCAGCTACCGGGAGTCGAGGACATGGCGCTGTCGGAGAGCGGGACGCTTGTCGCCGCGATCGCCACGATCAACGGCGAGCGACTCATCCTCATCATGAACGACCAGAGGCAACCGATCCGCAAGTTCGCCGTAGGGGACGTGAAGGTGCGCTCGATCGAGTGGGTCGGCGACGAGCGGCTGCTCGTGCAGGTCAGCCAGACCGAAGAGCTCGGCTACGGCTTCACGGCCGACCAGTACGAGTTCTGGCGCGCGCTGGTCATCCCGATCGACCGCTCCGCAGGGGATCGCATCGTATTCGGCAACGACCACTCTTTGGTCAATGCGGTCTTCGGTAATTACGGCTTACGCCGCTTGGGCGAGAAGTGGGTGGCTTATTTCGGCGGCATCGAGGTCACCCGCAGCCTCGGCGGCCATGCCGCCCCCCCGCACTATCGGCCGGCATTGTTCGCAGTCGATCTCGCCAGCAACGGCGAGGACCGGATCGCCCAGCCAGCCGGCGAAAACCAGGACATCGACTGGCTGATCCGTCCCGACGGCACAGTCGGCGCTACCTTCACGATCGATACGCACGACGGCGAATGGACGATCAAGGGGGATCGCGGCCGGCTGCTCGCCGAAGGCAACGCGCCGCGCGGTGACGCCGGCCTGATCTCGCTAGGAGCCGACGGCACGAGCGTGATCTACGCCGAAGAGCAGCAAGGCGAGACGCAGTGGTTCGAGGTTCCGCTCGACGGCAGTGCACCGCCCAGCGTGTTCCGCGCAGGCGAGGACATCGGCCAGCTTTTCATCGATCGTGCTTCGGGCCGGCTGCTCGGCATTCTCAAGGGAGGCCCCGAAGCGCGGCCCGAGTTCTTCTCGCCTGAGCATCAGGCGGTCGTGCGAAAAGTTTACGCGGCTTTCCGGCAGCTCGATGTTCAACTGGTCGACTGGACACTCGACTTCTCGCGCGTGCTGGTGCGAACCAGCGGCAACGGCGACAGCGGGACCTGGTATCTGGTCGACATCGCTGAGCTCAGAGCCGAAGCCGTCGGCTGGGAGCGGCCCAGGGTGCCGGGGGAACTGGTCGGTCGGATCTCAGCCGTCGCCTATAAGGCGGGGGACGGCCTCGACCTCGACGGAATCCTCACGCTCCCTCCGGGGCGGGAGGGGAAGAACCTGCCGCTGATCGTGTTGCCGCACGGCGGTCCGGCCTCGCATGACGAGGTGGCCTTCGACTGGTGGGCTCAAGCTTTCGCCTCGCGCGGCTACGCGGTGTTCCAGCCAAACTTTCGCGGCTCGACCAATCGCGATGATGGCTTCATTCGCGCGGGCTACGGCCAGTGGGGCCGCAAGATGCAGAGCGACATCTCGGACGGGGTCGCCGAGCTGACCCGGCAGGGGATCGTCGATCCGAAGCGGGCCTGCATCGTCGGCGCGAGCTACGGTGGTTATGCCGCGCTGGCCGGCGTCACGCTGCAGCAGGGTCTTTACCGCTGCGCCGCCGCGGTCGCCGGAGTCAGCGATCTCGCGCTGATGTACCGCACCGATTACCGCGAAAGCGGCGAAGAGCCCCTGCTGCGGCGCTCGCTGCTCGAGGAACTCGGGCCGCGCAGTGGCTTCGATGAGGTCTCGCCGCGCCGCTTCGCCGCGCAGGCCGACGCGCCGATCCTCTTGATCCACGGCCGCGACGACACCGTGGTCCCGTTCGAGCAGAGCGCCAAGATGGCCGACGCGCTCAAGGACGCCGGTAAGCCGTACCGCCTGATCGAGCTGCGCGACGAGGACCATTGGCTGTCACGCGGGACCACGCGGATGCAGATGCTCGAGGCGACGATGGCGTTCGTGCAGGAGCACAACCCGGCGGACTAAACGATCAGGAAGTGAGCTCAGCCTCGTCCAGTCTCGGGTTGAGGCCGTAGCGATTTGCTTCGGGGGTGGGCGGCAACAGCGTAACGGCCCAAAGACCGATTATCGCCAGCAGGAGCAAGGCATCGAGCCAGAACGCCTCGAACTTGGCGATACCGACAATATGGAGGCTTCCGTGGTCGCTCAAGGCGGCAGTCACAAGCGCAACCAGCAGCAGCAATGCCAACCATCCGGACTGGCCCACGTCATGTGCTCGACGAGCAAGCAGAGCCGGCAGGGGTACCGTCAGCAAGAGGGTGACGGCCCCCCGCACCTCTCGTTCTGCCTCGAAGTTGAGATCCACGGACAGCTCATAGAGCGGTAGAACGAGGAGGCCGGATAGCAATTGCGAGGCGATGTAAAACGTAATCACCTCGGTGCGCGTGGAGCGCCCACGGAAGTCGAAGGTGCCTAAGGCGGTTCGTTTGAGATACGCGGGGACCTCTTCGATGAAGCCGCGATATGCCATGTAGCTTTTTTACCCTAGGCCCGCCTGTGCCAGCGCCGCATCGACCGCCTTTTTGCCGTCCTCACTGCACGGCGCGATCGGCAACCTTGTTTCGCTCGTCAGCCAATCGTGCAGCTTGGCGAGCGCGTACTTGGTCGGGGCGGGACTGGCGTCGGCGAACAGAGCTCTGTGGAGCGGGAACAGGCGTTCGTTGAGCGCACGCGCCCGCTCGAAATCCCCGGCCGCCGCCGCGGAGTGGAGTTCGGCACAGAGCTTCGGAGCGACATTCGCAGTGACCGAGATGCAGCCGACCTGGCCGAGCGGATAACCGGCGAGCGCGAGCGGGTCGTCGCCCGAGAGCTGGCAGAAATCCGGCCCCGCGCCCAAGCGATGGAGAACCACGCGCTGGAGATCGCCGCTTGCGTCCTTGAGGCCGACGATCCGCTCGGGAAAGAGCTTGGCCAGTTCGATGACGGTCGCGGGCAGCAGGTCGGTCACCGTGCGGCCGGGCACGTTGTAGAGCACGATCGGCAGGTCGCAACTTTCGGCCAGGAACGAGAAGTGCGCGATCAACCCCGCCTGACTCGGGCGATTGTAATAAGGCGCGACCATCAGCGCCGCGTCCGCGCCCAGGTCCTTGGCCACTTGCATGTGCCACAGCGCGGTGCGGGTGTCGTTGCTGCCGCACCCGGCGATCACCGGAACCCGGCCCGCAGCCTGCTCGACGCACCAGCCGATCACGCGGTGGTGCTCGTCGTTGTCGAGCGTCGCGCTTTCCCCGGTCGTGCCGCACGGCACCAGCGCCGAGGAGCCGTTTTCGATCTGCCAATCGACCAGCCGGCGGAAGGCAGCTTCGTCGACTTGCCCGTCGCGAAACGGGGTGACGAGTGCGGGAATTGAGCCAGAGAACATTTACAGCGCCTTCGCGTTGGATTCTAAACCGGAACGGAAATGCGCCTGATCGGTGCAAGCCCTGGGGTCAATCCGTTAAGCGCGTGATAAGGAGACGGTCGGCACGATGTCCAGCATGGTTCGTAACGCGCTGATCGCCGCCCTTGCCGTTTCCGCCGCTTTCGCCGCCAGCCCCGCCCTGGCACAAGACGGGCGCGCGGGACTTGTCGCTACGCAGCCGAGCGCGGTCGCTTTTGCGATCAGCCGCTGGGAGCAGTTGCAGGCGAGCCCGAACTTCACCTTCGAGGATTATGCGAGCTTCCTGCTCAGCTACCCGGGCTTCCCCGACGAGGACAAATTGAGGGGCTATGCCGAAAGCCGCCTCGCCCAAGAATACGCCGCGCCGGAGCGCGTGCTCGCCTATTTCGACCGCCATCCTCCGCTGACCAATCCCGGCCGCGCCGCGCAGGCACTGGCGCTGATAACGGCGCGGCCCGGCGAGGCCGAGGCAGCGGCGCGCGCGGCCTGGCGCGGCGGCGCGATGAGCCCGACCGCGGCGGCGACGATCCAGGCTTCGTTCTGGAATCGCTTCACACCCGAGGACCACGACGCGCGGATGGATGCGCTGTTGTGGCAGCGCGACGCTTTCGCCGCGGCGCAGCAGCTGCCCTACGTCTCGCCCGCGCGCGCCGCCACATTCGCCGCACGGCTCGCGATCCTGCAGGGCGGCGACGGCGGCACGTACGAGGCCTCGGCGGCAAGCGACCCCGGCTACCTCTACAATCGCAGCCGCGAGCTCCGGCTCGAAGGGCGGCCGCAGGAAGCGGTGG
Organism: uncultured bacterium; assembly: GCA_965977975.1. Lineage (GTDB taxonomy): Bacteria > Pseudomonadota > Alphaproteobacteria > Sphingomonadales > Sphingomonadaceae > Croceibacterium_A. The sequence goes on along the minus strand of CBHCZH010000019.1, from coordinate 8,222 downwards.
TGCTGCTCGCCGCGCGCCCGCCGCTCGCCGCCAAGCCGCACGATCCGGCCGCGTGGATCGACGAGCACCTCAACGTCGCCCGCCTCGCCACCGCCGGCTCGGCGCAGCAGATCGCGCTCCGCGCCAGCGAGGCCTTCAGCTCGGAGGAGGAGGTCGCCAACGGGTCCTACGCCTTGCGCGACGACTACACTTCGCTGATGTGGCTCGGCGGCACGCGCGCGCTGTGGGACCTCGGTGACGGCAACGGCGCCGCACCGCTGTTCTACCGCTACGGCGCCGCGGCCAAGACCCCGCAGACGCGCTCGAAGGGCTTCTTCTGGGCCGGCCATGCCGCGGCGCAGGGCGGCAATGCGGCAGAAGCCGCGCGCTACTACGAGATGGCGGCGCAGTATCCCGAATACTTCTACGGTCTGCTCGCGCTCGAGCGGCTCGGCCGTCCGGTTCCCATGCTGGCAGCGGCCGCGCCGGCGCAGCCGACCCCCGAGCAGCGCGCCGCGCTGTTCGGGAACCCGCTCGCACAGGCGGTGCAGGTGCTCGCGTCGAGCGCCCACAGTTGGCAGACCAAGCGCAAGTTCTACACCCAGCTCGCCGGGCAGGCGCAAACCGCAGCCGACCTCGCGTTGATCGGTCAGTTCGCGCAGCAGCTGTACTTGCCCGAGCTCGCCGTGGTCGTCGGCCGCGTCGCGCCGGAAAAGGGTTTCACCGGCTTCACTCCGGTCGGCTTCCCCACCCTCGCCACGCCGCCCGAGGCCGACTGGACGATGGTCCATGCGATCGCCCGGCAGGAGAGCGAGTTCGACGATTACCGCATCAGCCACGCCGGCGCGCAGGGCCTGATGCAACTGATGCCGGGCACCGCGCGCGAACAGGCCGGCAAGATTGGCGTCGCCTACCTTTCGGCTTCGCTGATGCAGGACAGCCAGTACAACATCCGCCTCGGCAACAGCTACTTCCAGCGCATGTACAACAGCTACGGCAGCTATCCGCTGGCGGTCGCGGCCTATAACGCCGGGCCCGGCAACGTGAACAAGTGGCTGCGCCAGAACGGCGACCCGCGCACCGGCGCGATCAGCTGGATCGACTGGATCGAGCGCATCCCGATCTTCGAAACCAAGAACTACGTCGCGCGCGTGCTCGAGAACGCGGCGGTCTACGAAACCCTCCATCCTGACAAGGCCGCGTTCGGCCGGGCGCGCCTGGTAAGCGAGTTCCTGCGCTAGAATTCCCCTCCCGCTTGCGGGAGGGGAGTTTGGTGCGCTGGTCTGCTACGTTGCTTTGAATGAAGCCCGTCGAAAACCTCATCACTCCCGCCGGCCTCGCCGCGCTACGGCAGCGCTACGACCATCTGCTCGGCACCGAACGGCCGGAGATCGTGGCGATCGTCAGCTGGGCGGCAGGCAACGGCGATCGCAGCGAGAACGGCGACTATCTCTATGGCCGCAAGCGCATGCGCGAAATCGACCGCGAGCTCGCCTGGCTGGCGAAGCGAATGAAAGCCGCGCGCGTAGTCGATCCCGCCCAGGCCCCCGACAAGACCCGCGCCTGGTTCGGCGCCACCGTGACGATCGCGGATGAAGACGACACCGAGCATACCGTCACCCTGGTCGGCGACGACGAGCAGGACCCGTCGTCCGGCAAGATCGGCTGGAGCGCGCCGCTCGCGAGAGCGCTGCGCGGGGCCGCGGTGGGCGACCTTAGGACCGTGCGGCTGCCCGCGGGCGAGAAGGAATGGGAAGTGCTGGCGATCAGCTATCCCCCGACATAGGATGCGCCCCACAACAGGGGAGGAGCGCGCCATGTCCGCCGAAAACGTCGCTATCATCAAAGGCATTTATCAGGCATTTGCCACCGGGGACGTGCCTGCCGTCGTCGCGGCGATGAGCCCCGACATCGAATGGAACGAGGCCGAGAACTTCCCTTACTCCGACGGCAACCCCTACCGCGGCCCCGACGCGGTCCTCAGCGGCGTGTTCGCGCGGATCGGCGGCGAGTGGGACGGCTTCTCGGTCGAACCCCGGGAGTTCGTGGACGGGGGCGACACCGTGGTCATGACCGGCCGCTACACCGGCACCTACAAGAGCTCCGGCCGCGCGATAAACGCTCAGGTCGCGCACTTCTGGACGCTCGACGGCGGAAAAGTGGTGCAATTCCAGCAGTTCGTCGACACGCTCGCGGTGGCGCGGACGGTGGGCAGCGTCTGAAGCCCGAGCCGGCGACGATGCGCACCACTTACCAGCATGCCACCGTCCGGCTTTATTTCCTCGACCGGGAAGCCGAAGGCGGCGCCGCCGAAACGCTGTTCTACGGCCCACTCGCCGAAGCGCTCGCCATCGCCGCGGCGCAGCCCGAGGAAATGCAAGAGGGCCTCTTCTTCGCGACCGAGAACGATGTTGTCGCGTACCTGGATCTGAAGGCGCATTAGCTCCGCCTGGCCAGCGCGACGAATTGCGGCGGTACCGCGTCGACTAGCCAGACGCCGTTCGCCGAGAGAAAGAACGGGTGCCCAGCCGCCCGGCATTCGCGCGCCGCCACCTCGAGGATCACGGGTTGGCCACGCCGCGCGCCCACAGTGCTCGCGGTTGCCGCATCGGGCGACAGATGGACGTGATGGCGGGCCATTGGCCGCAACCCTTCGACTAGGATCGCGGAGAGGAACTTCTCGACCGTGCCGTGGAACAAGACTTCGGGCGGCTCGCGTTCCTCCCACGCGCCCTCGACCTCGATCGAATGCCCCTGGCGCGCTCGGATCGAACGGCCGTCGGGCGAATATTCGAACCGCTGTTTGTCGTTTTCCGCCAGCACCCGGTCGAGCGTCGCGCGGTCGCCCGGCAAGCCCTTGGCGGCAAGCGCAGCGAGCACTGCAGGAACGTCCGCCCAGCCCGCCCCGTCGAGCGCAAGTCCAGCCTCGTCCGGGCGATGGCGCAGCCAATAAGACAGTGTCTTCGACAGGCGCTTGCTGTCGCTCATCGCTCCGGACGCTTCCGCATAACTGCGCTACTCCGCCGCCTCTACCTCGTCGCGCTTGCCCGGCTTGGCCGGATCGTCGTTCTCGGCGTGCGCGATGGCGGGCTTGTCGTCAGTCACCACCGGCGCCGAAGGACTTTCGTGCGACGCGGCCGAAGCGGCCACCAGGCCGTTCAGCGAGCTCCCGTCCAGGCCGAGCTCCTTCATCAGCCCGTCGAGCACGGGCGCCTGCGCGCGGTAGGCCAGCGCGGCCGCGACCGCGTCCTGCGCGAGGTTGCCGGTACCGCCGCCGTGACCGCCTCCGTTGCTCCCGTTGCCGCCGCCCCGCTGGGTCAGCCCGTCGACCTGGACGATCTTGATCGAATCGATCGCCTCCAGCGGCTTGGCGCTCTCGCGCACCAGCTCGGGCAGGACGCGCAGCAGCGCCAGCTTGGTCTGCAGCGAGATCTGGTCGCTCGACAGCAGATTGGCCGCCTCGTTGACCGCGCGCTGACCGGCCGCCTCGACTTCGAAACGGACGCGGTCGGCTTCCGCGCGCAGCTTGGTCGCTTCGGCCTCGCCTTCCGCGGCGAGGCGCGCGGCTTCCGCGCGATTGATCGCCGCGTCCTTCTCGGCCTCGGCCTGAACCTTGACGCGGATCGCTTCCCGCTCGGCCGCCTTGGCCGCCTCGATCAGCTCGATCCGCTTGTCGCGCTCGGCGATCTCCGTATGCCGCGACGTGGTGACCTGCTCCTCGGCGGCGACCGCCTTGGCGCGCGCCTCGTCGGCTTGGGCCTTGGCCTGGCTTTCCTCGCGGCTCTTGTTCTGGACCGCGATCTGCTGCTCCTGGCGGGCGATTTCGATCGCCTGCGCCTGAGCGATACGCGCCTGTTCGACCGCGCGGTCGGCCTCGATCTGCTGCGAGTCGATTTGCTGCTTGGTCTCGATCTTCGCGGCCTCGGACTCCTGGTGGCGCACCGCCTGCTCGCGCGCGACTTCGGCCATTTGCGCAGCGCGGCGCATCTCGACCTCGCGCTCCTGCTCGAGCCGCGCGAACTCCTTGTCGCGGCTGATCTCGAGACTTTTCTTGTCGGCTTCGAGGTTCTTGGTCTCGATCTGGACGCGCGTGTCCTGCTCAATGTCGTTGCGCGCCTTCTTGCGCAGTTCGATTTGCTCGGTGAGCTTGGTCAGGCCTTCGGCGTCGAAGGCGTTGTTAGCGTTGAAGTGCTCGATACTGGTCTGGTCGAGCCCGGTCAGCGAGACCGATTCGAGCTCCAGCCCGTTCATCGCCAGGTCGTTCGATGAGACCTGCTGCACTTTCTGCACGAAGTCGGCGCGCTTCTCGTGCAGCTCGTTCATGCTCATTCCCGCCGCGACCGAGCGCAGCGCGTCGACGAACTTGCCTTCGACCAGGTCCTTGAGCAGATCAGGCTGCATCGTCCTGAGGCCAAGCGTCTGCGCGGCCATCGCGATCGCCCCGGCGTCGGGGCGCACGCGCACGTAGAACTCGGCTTTCACATCGATCCGCAAGCGGTCGAGCGTGATCAGCGCGTCCATGTTCTTGCGTTCGACCGCGAGGCGCACGGTGTTCATGTTTACGGGCATCGTCTCGTGCAGCACCGGCAGGACCAGCGCACCGCCGTCCATAACCACCTTCTCGCCGCCGAAACCAGTGCGCACGAAGCCCACTTCCTTCGTGGCGCGCTTGTAGAGCCGGGTGATGGTGAACGCGAAGATCAGCAGTGCGACGAAGATCGCGCCTGCCCAGATTGCGATGTCGATAATATTGCCTTCGAACATGATATTCTCCTTGGCCCGCTAGACCGGCGACAGCCGGCGCTCCTGCAAGGCAACGCAATAGAATGTCTGGTCCTCGCGGCGGACGAGCAGCACTTCGTCGCCTTCAAGCATTTCCGAACCGGCCTCGTGAGGCTCGACCATCACGTTATGCGGGTGACCGAAGTGATCGAATACCTGCGCGCGCGCCGGATGGCCGACGGCGGCGCGGCCGACCGTCACTTTCGCCCTGCGGCCGACCAGGCTGTCGAGCCCGACCGCGCTCGTCTCGTCACCCGGCAGGATAGCGGCGAGCGGGCGCACCAGGACGCCGGTCACCGGCAGGGCACCGCCGGCTGCGAGCACCGCGGCGAGCCAGCGGTCGAGCGGCGTACCGAGCAGGCTGTCGGCGAGACCCTGGATGCCAACTCCGAGCGCAGCAAAAAGCAGCAGGAAGGTTGCCAGCCAGATCATGAAGGGCACGCGGCCGATGCCGAGACACAGGAGCAATCCGTCGGCGAGACCGCCGTCGGCGTCGGCTTCGTTGTCCAGGTCATGATCGCCGAATAAGTGGCCGAGCCCAAATGCCTGGAGCAGCGCAAGCAGGACCATCAGCACCAGCGCAACCGCGAATGGCAAGTTGTAATCGGCCAGCAGGCTCATGCATTTCGCTACCGGCGCGCCGGGTAGCCCTCCCCCTCGAATCTCGAGGCCATCATGCCCGTTCCGGGCGGCGAATCCAGCAAAACCGGACTGTGTGCTGCCCGGGAGCGCATGTTGAGAATTGACGCTCCTTCGCTAGGGATGGAGCGATGCGCTTATCGCTCGCCGCGTTTGTCTTCATTAGCCTAGCCGCACCGCTCGCGGCGAAGGACAGCCTGGGCGTGTTCGGGGATTGGGGCGCATTCCGCGATCCGCAGGTGCCGCGCTGCTACGCGATCGCCGCGGCCGAAAATGCCCCCACCGGTCAGCCCTACGCCAGCGTCGGCACCTGGCCTCGGCGCAATGTGCGCGGTCAGGTGCATGTGCGGTTGTCGCGCAACGTGGCATCCTCCGCCACGATCTCGCTCAACGTCGGCGGGCAACGGTTCGAGCTGACTGGCGGCGGGGGCGATGCCTGGGCGCGCGATCGGCGGATGGACGCGGCGATCGTCGCCGCGATGCGCTCGGCGGGCTCGATGTCCGTTTCGGCGCGCGACCGCGCCGGACGGCGGTTCACCGACCGCTACAGCCTCGAAGGTGCGGCGACGGCGATGGACGCGGCGAGCGTGGGCTGCGCCCGGATCCGCTGACAAAACGGGCCGGGAAATCGCTCTCCCGGCCCGCCTGAGCGCTATGATGCGTGCTCAGCCTTAGAAGCGCGCGCCCACACCGACCACGAACTGGTGGCGGTCGAGGTCGACGTCGAAGCGGTCGCTCTCGAGGCCGCTCGGAGCTTCGACTTCGCCTTCCTGGTACTGCGAGTAGCGATACTCGCCCTTGACGTAGACCTTGCCGGCCACGCGCTGCTCGACGCCCACGCCCGCGCGCCAGCCATCGAGGCTGAGGTCGGTCTCGACATCGGTGGTGTTGTCGGTCGCCAGAACGTTCATCTTGGCGTTGGTGTAACCGGCCTTGACGTAGGCCAGCGTGCGCGGGGTCACCTTCATGCCGACCCGGCCGCCCACGTAGAGATCGCGCCCGGCATCGATGTTCGAGATGCCGTAGGTGGTGAATCCGGTCGTATCGAACTCGGTCTGAGCCTCGGAGCGCATGTATTCGCCCTCGGCGCCGATCACGACGCTGCCCATGTCATAATCATAGCCGGCGCCGAAGCCGTAGGTGATGTCGTCGATCGACTGATCGACGTCGTCGTTATTGTCGATGTCGACCGTGCTGCCCGGACGGGTGCTATCGTAGCCGACCAGCGCCTCGACGCGCGGCCCGGTGAAGTCGGGGTCGTCCTGCGCAGCGGCCGGAACCGTGAACGCGGCCGCCGAACCGGCCACGAGCAGGAGTGCGATACCCTTTGTCATTGTAAACTCCATTTCCACTTCAATCGCGACGACGTGCCGCGAACCGTGGAAATGGCGGGGCGCTGGTCCGGTTTCATGAACCTAACACAACGAGAATATTGAGGTTTTCCGGCAACAGTTAATTCGGTGAACTGTTTTAGAGGCGGGATCGGCGTCCGGAACCGGGGCAAAAACGCGATGGCCTGCGCGAGGCTTTGTGCTTTGCCTCGCAACCCCTATATGCGCCGCGGAAATGCCTGACACCGCCCTTATGCCGATCCCCGGACCGATCGATCCGGTTCCCGTCGCGCGCGCCGTCACGCCGCGCGCGGATGGGCGCGTCGATCTGATCGGCCTGACCAGGTCACAAATCGCAGCGCTGTTCGAGGAAGCCGGGCTCGACGCGAAGCAGGCCCGCTTGCGCGCCAAACAAGTGTTCCACTGGTTGTATCATCGAGGTGTGGCGGACTTCGAAGCGATGACCGACATCGCCAAGACAATGCGCCCATGGCTCGCCGAGCGGTTCGTAATCGGCCGGCCCGAGGTGGTCGAAGCTCAGCACTCCTCCGACGGTACTCGCAAGTGGTTGCTGCGCACTGCCGACGGGCACGACTTCGAGATGGTGTTCATCCCCGACGCCGACCGCGGCACGCTGTGCGTCTCGAGCCAGGTCGGCTGCACGCTCAACTGCCGATTCTGCCATACCGGCACGATGCGGCTGGTGCGCAACCTGACGCCGGGCGAGATCGTGGGGCAAGTGATGCTCGCGCGCGACGCGCTCGGCGAGTGGCCAAAAGGCCGCATGGACATGCCGGACGAGGAAACCGCAGCCGAGTACACCGCCGACGGGCGGCTGCTCACCAACATCGTGATGATGGGCATGGGTGAGCCGCTGTACAATTTCGACAATGTCCGCGACGCGCTCAAGATCGTGATGGACGGCGACGGTCTTGGCCTGTCTCGACGCCGGATCACGCTTTCCACCAGCGGCGTCGTGCCGATGATGGAGCGCGCCGGCGAGGAGATCGGCGTCAACCTCGCGGTTTCGCTCCATGCCACCAACAAGGAAGTGCGCGACGAGATCGTGCCCCTGAACAGGAAATACGGGCTCGAGGAATTGCTCGAGGCCTGCGCCGCCTACCCCGGCGCCTCCAACGCGCGGCGCATCACCTTCGAGTACGTGATGCTCAAGGACAGGAACGACAGCGACGAGGACGCGCGCGAGCTGGTCAAGCTCATCAAGCGTTACAAGCTGCCCGCCAAGGTCAACCTGATCCCGTTCAACCCCTGGCCCGGCGCCCCCTACGAATGCTCGAGCCCCGAGCGGATCAGGCGCTTTTCCGAAATCGTGTTCGAAGCCGGCATCAGCGCCCCGGTACGCACACCGCGTGGCCGCGACATCGACGCGGGCGGCGGCCCGCTCAAGAACCGCGCCCCCAAGAAGAGCCGCGCCGTCCCCACCCCCCCGGCCACCCCGCTGGTCCGGCTCAAGGGCGTCAAGAAGTACGT
>CBHCZH010000018.1:0-39068 GCA_965977975.1 uncultured bacterium | reverse complement strand
ACATTAACGATGAACATCGGGCACGAGACCAGCGAAGACGCCGACGACGCCGCGCCGGTGGAAATGCTCGCGCAGTTGTTCGAGGCGCACGGATGGCCGTGCGAGTTCGTCAACGACGACGAGATCTGCGGTGAGATCCAGGGTAGCTGGGCGACCTATCAAGTGCGGGGCATCTGGCGCAGCGAGGACAACGTCCTGCAACTCCTTTGCTTGCCCGAAATTCGTGTCCCCGATGCCAAGCGCAAGCCGGCTTACGAGTTGCTCGCGCTGGTCAATGAGCAGCTCTGGCTCGGCCATTTCGACATTTGGTCGAACGGCGGGGTGCTGCTTTACCGGCACGGCCTGATGCTCGGGGCGGGCGCCGAAGGGATGCTGAGCTTGCAAATGGCGCAATTCGCGGTCGAAAGCGCGGTCGCCGAATGCGACCGGTTCTATCCCGCGTTCCAGTTCGTGCTCTGGGGCGACAAGCGGCCCAAGGAAGCGCTCGAGGCCGCGCTGGTCGATGCAGCCGGCGAGGCTTGAGTTCCCCCTCCCGCTTGCGGGACGGGCCAGGGGTGGGCATGTGCGCCGTAGCGGGGACGGACGGACCCACCCCCGGCCCGTCCCCGCAAGCGGGAGGGGAGTAGGAGCGCGCCGTGGCCGAGTTCAATTCCATCCTCCTCGTCGGCTGCGGCAATATGGCCGGGGCGATGCTGCAAGGCTGGCTTGCGGCCGGATTCGAGCCGCACCGCTTCACCGTCGCGGACCCGGCGCCGCGCGATCTGCCGGACGATATCCGCAAGCTCGACGCGATACCGATCGAAGGGGGATTCGATGCCATCCTGCTTGGGGTGAAGCCGCAACTGTTGGGCGAAATCGCGCCGCGGGTCAAACCGCTCGCCGGGCCGGAAACCGCGGTGTTCTCGATTCTCGCAGGGGTGGAGCTGGCCGTGCTGGCCGGGCACTTTCCGCAGGCGGGAGGTCTCGTCCGTGTCATGCCGAACCTCGCCGCCGCGCTGGGCAAGTCGCCGATGGCCCTGGCCGAGCGCGGCCTGGGCGAGCAAGGCCGGCAGGGGGTGACCGAGCTCCTGGCCCCCCTCGGCGCGCCCGAATGGATCGACGAGGACGAGTTCGACCTCGTCACCGCGCTCGCTGGGTCTGGGCCGGCGTTCGTCTATCGCTTCATCGACGCGCTGGCCTCCGCCTCGACCGAATTGGGCCTGCACGAGGATAAAGCACGACGTCTGGCGCTGGCGATGGTCGAAGGGGCTGCCGCGCTGGCTGCCGCCTCGCCGCATGATCCCGGCGAGCTGGCACACCGGGTCGCCAGCCCGGGAGGCGTCACTCAGAGGGGGCTGGATGTTCTCGACGAGGACGATTCGCTGCGCCTGCTGGTCGGGAAGACCTTGCGCGCGGCACGCGATCGCAGCGCCGAAATGGCCGCCGAGGCGCGCCGCAAAGGTTAACGGGACCGTCCGTTCGTCCTGAGCTTGTCGAAGGACCGGTTTCCCTTGAATCCGTGGTGATATACGACGATATTACGGTGTGAACGGCCCGTGATGTGAGGCCGTCAAAACGGAGCTTTGGAGCAATGGCAGACTGGAAAGACCCGCAATCGACCCGGCAGGGTTTCGGCGTGTCTCCGAGCCTGACGGGCGATCTCGCTGGCCGCACCACTTACGATGCAGGCCTGCGCCGCCACATGCTGTCGATTTACAACTACATGGCGAGCGCGGTGCTGCTGACCGGCGTCGTCGCGCTGCTGACTTACACCAGCGGCATGGCGGAACAGTTCTTCTTCTCGCCGCTACGCTGGGTCGTCGGCCTGGCGCCGCTCGCGATCGTGCTCGTCGTCAGCTTCGGCGGGGCGCAGCGCTTCTCCGCCGCCACATTGCAACTGCTGTACTGGGCCTTCGCGGTGCTGATGGGACTGTCGCTATCCACGATCTTCGTCGTCTACACCGGCGAGTCGATCGCGGCGACCTTCTTCGCCACTGCGGCCGCGTTCGCCGGTCTCAGCCTGTGGGGCTATACGACCAAAAAAGACCTGTCCGGCTTCGGCACCTTCCTGATCATGGGCGTGGTCGGCCTGCTCGTCGCCAGCATCATCAACTGGTTCCTGCAGTCGCCGGCGCTGTACTATGCGGTCGGCTTCCTCGGCGTGCTGATTTTTGCCGGACTGACCGCCTACGACACGCAGCGGCTCAAGGAAGAGTACGCGCACGTCCGCGGCACCGAATGGGCCGCCAAGGCGGTGATCCTCGGCGCGCTCAACCTGTATCTCGACTTCATCAACATGTTCCTCATGTTGCTGAGGTTCATGGGTGCGGCGCGCGACTGATCGCTGGCCGGAATCAGTTCATCGTGCCCGGGGCGCCAAAATGCGCCCCGGGCATTTTCTTTGCCGGAGCAAGACGATAGGCTCGCCGCTTAATCAGCGCGCAAGGCGCGGGCAGGCAATCTGCCGCTGTGTTCGTAGAGGGGAATAACGCCGGATGACGTCCACCCGTCCCGACTGGATCAGGTTGTCGACCGTGGCGGCCGCCGTGTGTCTGCTCGCGGCTTGTGCCACGCCGCCGCCACCCCCTCCGCCGCCGCCGCCCCCTCCACCGCCGCCGCCGGTGGTAGAGATCATCCCGTACCGGCCGATCCCGCCTGGCGGAGCGGATTATGCGATGGTGCTTCCTCCGCTCGGGCCGGATGGACAGCGGATCACGATCAACAGCGGCCTCGATGAGGACAGCACCTTGTGGCACTTCCGCTCGGGCTGGAACGTCGCCGCACTCAACTGCCTCGACGCGGGCGAAGAACCGATCCTCGAAGGCTACCGCACGTTCCTGACCAAGTACCGGCGCGCGCTGTCGCGGGCCAACACCGACATCGACAAGCGCTTCCGGCGGGAGCACGATTCGCGGAGCAGCGCAATCAAGGCGCGCGAAGCCTACATGACGCAGGTCTACAACTACTTCGCGTTGCCACCAGCACGCGCCGCCTTCTGCAACGTGGCGCTGCAGGTGGCGAACGAGTTCCTGCTTGCCCAGCCGGAAGACCCCAAAGCCTTCGCCGCCGCCGCCCTGCCGCGCTACGAAACCGCATTCCAGAACTTCTTCCGCCTATACGCGCAGTACCAGATCGATTCCGGCGCTTGGGACGCACGCTACGGCGCGCAGTATGGCGCGTCGCAGCCGGGCTATGTCGCGGTCCACTCGATCACTGCGCCGACGGTGGCCAGCTCGCTCGTCAATCTCAACGCGCCCGCGACCGCGACAGAGGTGGTCGACCCCGAAACCGGTGCGCGCATACCGGTTATTCCGGTGCCGGACGAGACGGTCACCACACCGGTCGTACAGCCCATTCCGGAAGGCGCGGGGCAATAGCTTGAAAGCGCCGCGCGGGCGCACATTTATCCTTCCAAGCGCGGACCCAATTCGCTAAGGGGCGCGCTCTTCGCGGCGGGCCAGCCTGCCGTGCGACACTGGAACGGGGCCGTAGCTCAGCTGGGAGAGCGCGTCGTTCGCAATGACGAGGTCAGGGGTTCGATCCCCCTCGGCTCCACCAGTGTGCCGATAATTGCTCCAATTCGGCCTGCGAACGGCACCGTTCTGCGCTTCCGGTGCTCACGACCTGTAAGGTCGCTCCGCTCCGGTTCTCGAACGGCACCATTCTCGGCTCGAACTGAAGCAATTCTCGGCACACTGGCGCTTTAAGGCTATCCTCGCGCTCATGCACTTTCTCGACCAAGCCAAGATCTATTTGAAATCGGGCGCGGGCGGGCCGGGCGCGGTCAGCTTCCGGCGCGAGAAGTTCATCGAGTACGGTGGACCCGACGGCGGCAACGGCGGCAAGGGCGGCGACGTGGTGATGGTCGCGGTGCCGGGTCTCAATACGCTGATCGACTTCCGTTACACTCAGCACTTCCGCGCCGCGCGCGGCGGCCACGGGATGGGCAAGAACCGCACCGGGGCGAGCGCGCCCGACTTGGTCATCCCGGTCCCCGTCGGCACGCAGGTATTCGACGAGGAGCGCGAGACGCTGCTCGCCGACTTCACCGAGGTCGGGCAGCGGATGGTGCTCCTCGAAGGCGGCATGGGCGGACGCGGCAATGCGAGCTACGCCACTTCGACCAACCGCGCCCCGCGCCAGCATCAGCCGGGCATTCCCGCGCAGGAAATGGCGGTCTGGCTGCGGCTCAAGCTCCTGGCCGACGCGGGCCTCGTCGGCCTGCCCAATGCCGGCAAGTCGACCTTCATCAACCAGGTTTCGAACGCCGGCGCCAAGGTCGGCGCTTACGCGTTCACTACGCTCGTGCCCAAGCTCGGCGTGGTCCGCCACCGCGACCGCGAGTTCGTGCTCGCCGACATCCCCGGGTTGATCGAGGGCGCCGCGGATGGCGCCGGGATCGGGGACCGTTTTCTCGGCCACATCGAGCGCTGCCGGGTGCTGATCCATCTCGTCGACATTACCGGCCCGGACCCGGCCGAGGCGATGCAGGTGGTCGAGCGCGAGCTCGAAGCCTACGGCGCCGACCTCGTCGATAAGCCGCGGCTGATCGCGCTCAACAAGATCGACCTCGCCGATGCCGAGCTCGCCGCCGGTTTTGCAGAAGAGCTGCGCGCCGCGGGGGCGGAGCGGGTATTCCCGATCTCGGGCGCGACGGGGGTGGGTATTGCGGAGCTACTCGATGCGGTGCTCGAGTATCTGCCGGCGCGTACCGCGACGGAGAATCCCACCACTGCGGTTCAGGACGAGGAAGAGCCCGAAGGCGATTGGTCTCCGCTAGGCTGATGATTCAAGGTCCTAAACCGTCACCCTGAACTTGTTCCAGGGCCCATTTCTCCGCCCTCGCGGAGCCGTCGCTTCCAAGCTCGGCCTCGCCGAAGCCTTGTCGCCCTCTGGTTTGCGAGGCTGCGCTTCGCCAGCGTGCTTCGGGCCGTGCTGCCCGATGAGTGCTGAACCAAGTTCAGCATGACGAACAGGGCGTGGGCAGGGGGGCTTTGCCGGAGTGGCTTCTCCCGCTAACCCGCCGCGATGCCTATCGACCGCCTTGCCGATCTCAGCGACTCTTCGGTCACGCCCCGCGTGGTGCTTAAGGTCGGTTCTTCCCTGCTGTGCGGCAGCGACGGGCGGCCGCGGCGCGAGTGGCTGGCGAGCCTTGCCGGAGAGATCGCGGAGGCTTGCCAACGCGGACAGCAGGTCGTCGTGGTCAGTTCGGGCGCGATCGCGCTCGGAGCGGCCGCGCTGAAGTTGGCGAAAGGCGGGCGCGGCTCGCTCGCCGATGCGCAGGCGGCGGCTGCCGTCGGCCAGATTGCGCTGGCGGGGCTGTGGAGTGAGCTGCTCGGCGCGCATGGGCTCACCGCGGCGCAGTTGCTGTTGACGCTCGACGATCTCGAGGATCGCCGCCGCTACCTCAACGCCGCGGCCACCCTCGGGCGGCTGCTGGGCGCCGGTGCGGTGCCCGTGATCAACGAGAACGATTCGGTTGCCACCGCCGAGATTCGCTTCGGTGACAACGACCGGCTGGCCGCGCGTGTGGCGCAGGCAGCTCGGGCGGAGGCGGTTGTACTGCTGTCCGACGTCGACGGGCTGTACGATCGCGACCCGCGGGAGAAGGGTGCGCAGTTGCTGTCGAGAGTCGAGGAAGTGACCGAGGCGGTCCATGCCATGGCGAGCAGCGCATCGGCTTCGGGGCTGGGTTCCGGTGGCATGATCTCGAAGCTCCAGGCGGCCGAGATCGCTACCCGCGCCGGCATTACCCTGGCGATCGTCAATGGCACCCAACCGGCGCCGCTGGCGCGTGCGCTCGGTACGGATATCGGTACGCTTTTCCTGCCGACGCGGCGCGACCGCGCGCGCAAGGCCTGGCTGGGAGGGCGTCAGCGGCTGCGGGGCGCGGTAACCGTCGATGCGGGCTGCGCTCGAGCGCTACTTAAAGGCGGCAGCCTGTTGGCGAGCGGGATCACCGCGGTCGAAGGCGAGTTCGCGCGCGGCGATCCGGTCGCCGTGCTCGACACCGTCGGCAAGCCGGTCGCACAAGGCTTGGCTGAATACGATGCGGGCGAGGTCGAGCTGATCAGGGGGCGCCGCAGCGAGGAGCATGCCGCGCTGCTCGGCTATGCGCCGCGATCGGCCGTGATCCACCGCGATCAGTTGGTGCTGCTTTGACCATTGCGGTCACCGGCGGAACGGGGTTCGTCGGACAGGCGGTCGTGGAGCAGGCTTGCCGCCGAGGCCTGTCGCTACGGGCCCTGGCACGGCGCGAGCAGGCTCCTTGCGTGGGGGTGGAATGGGTGCAGGGCGACCTGGCCGATCGCGATGCGCTGGCCGGGCTCGTTGCGGGCGCGGAGGCGGTGTTGCACATCGCCGGCGTGGTCAACACGCCCGATCCGATGGGTTTTCATCTGGGCAACGTGACCGGCACCGAAGCGCTGATCGAGGCTGCCCAGGCGGGCGGGGTCGCGCGTTTCGTGTTCGTCTCCTCGCTCGCTGCGCGTGAGCCGGGGCTGTCGAAATACGGCCAGTCGAAACGGCACGCGGAGGAAGTCGTCCAGGCGAGCAGCCTCGACTGGACCATCGTCCGCCCGCCGGCGATCTACGGCCCGCGTGATCGCGAGATCCTCGAGCTGTTCAAGGCCGCTCGCTGGGGCGTGGTGCCGCTGCCCCCGCCCGGGCGAGCTTCGATCGTCCATGTCGACGATCTCGCGCGGTTGCTGCTGGAGCTCGTGCGGAGCCGCGAGAGCACCTCTCGCCGCGTCTTCGAGCCGGACGACGGACACCTGGGCGGTTGGACCCACGCCGAGCTTGGTCGGGCGATCGGTCGCGCGGTGGGCAAGAGCGTTTGGACTCCGGCTCTACCGCGACCGCTGCTTAGCGCAGCCGCCTGGCTCGATTGCCGGCTGCGTGGGGCGAAGGCGAAGCTCACTCCCGACAGGGTCGGCTACATGTGTCATGCCGACTGGGTCAGTCGCCTCGAGAAGGCACCTCCCGACGAGCTTTGGCGCGCCGAGATCGCGACGCAGGACGGTCTGATCGATACTGCGGCGTGGTATGGCCGGCACGGCTGGCTATAGTCGGGACAACCCTTCTAGCGCGGTATCCAATAATCCGTCGGTGAACGCCGCGTCGAGCGGGCCGTGGCCAATCAACAGGCGGAAGTAGAGTGGGGCATAGATCAGGTCGAGCGCCACCTCGAGGTCGGCATCGACGCGGATCGCGCCTTGCTCGGCAGCCTGCAGCAACAGCGCGCGTCCGGTTTCGCGGCTCTTCATGATAAATCGGTTGCGGAACACCTTGGCGAGCTCGCTGTCGTTCTGCGCCGCCGCGATCATCGCCGCAGTGCTGCGTCCGGCCGGCGAGGCAAAGGCGGCCGCGATGCCGTGCAGCTGGCGGCGGAGGGCACTGAGCGCGGAATGACCGCCGGCCTGGCCAGGCGCCGGCTCATCCCCCTCGAGGAAGGCATCCATCGCCACTGCGTGGGCATTGGGCCAATGCCGGTAGATGGTGGGCTTGCCGACCCCGGCGAGCGCGGCAATGCCCTCAACCGTGAGGCCGGGCAGGCCGCGCTCTTCAAGCAGCTTGCGCGCTGCCGCGAGGACTTTCGTCCGCGCCGTCTCGCTGCGTGGACGGCCTCTGCGGGGGATGGGTCGATCAGCCATTGACACGCTCTTTAATAACGATACGTTACGTATTGTAAATCGAGTCGCGAGGCAAGGAGTTCGTCATGGTCGGCGAGATGAAATCCGCAGTTACTCCGTACCTGATTACCAAGGACGCCGAGCAGGCGATCGCATTTTACACCGCAGCGTTCGGCGCCGAGGAACGCTATCGCTTGACCGACCCCGAAACCGGCAAGATCGGTCACGCAGAACTGGCCATCGGCGGGGCCACCTTCATGCTTGCCGACGAACATCCGGATTTCGGCGCGTTCAGCCCGGCTACGCTCGGCGGGACGCCGGTCAAACTGCACCTTTCGGTTGCGGATTCCGATGCAATCGTCGCCGCGGCCGAGCGCGCTGGTGCCACCGTGCTGCGCCCGGTGCAGGACCAGATGTACGGTGAGCGTTCGGGCATGATCGTCGACCCGTTCGGGCACCAGTGGTTCGTGGGAACACCCATCGCTGAAGTATCGCCCGAAGAGATGCAGGCCCGCTACGGTGAGGCCGTTTGAGCAATCCGCAGGGGCCGCGCGCCCGCCAAACTTTGCCGATTGAACGCGAATGGCTGCGGCCGCGTGGCGCCGTTAGCGACGATTCTCCGGACGAGTCGGCACGGTCTGAGAGCGGCAATCTGCCGAACGTCGAAGGCGTGAATAGCCAAAGTGCTGCATTTCTATAGTTAACAAAATCAGACGCCGCTGCTGCGGAATGCTCGGCGACAATTGTTAACTTGTTAGCGGTAACACGGCTGGCTGAGCGCCGGAGCAAGTTATGCGAGCAGCTATTGGGAAGGGTGCCGGACCGGACAACTTCCGGCCCTTCCGCCGCGACCATATGATCGTCGAGCTGCTGTTCGTGGCAGCTGCCGTCCTGACTGCCTTCGCCTCCTATTACCGGGATGCGCTAACGCACCGCGACTTGAGCTTGCGTCCGCAGGGCGATGGTTCGTCCTACTTGAGCTACCGGTTTGACGATCGAGACATGGGCGGCACATCGACTGCTTCCGCTGACGCCCGGTCTGGTCTCGGCTGGATTTGCGATCTGACGACAGCATATGAGTACCGTTATTGCGGTTTGGGCGTGCTGTTCGATCCCGCTGGTGCCGGCGGAGGCGTCGATCTCCGTGGCTTCGATCGGGTCGAGCTCACTTTGCGGCACGAAGGTGCGGGTCATTCACTGCGCCTGGTGCTTAAAAACAGGGATCCGCGTTACTCGGCACTCGGCACGTCGTCGGAAGATAAGGTCAACGAGCTGAACCTGCCGGTATCTTCCGGGGCGCAAACCGTCTCGATCGACTTCGAGCAGTTCGCCGTCGCCGAATGGTGGAAGAACAGCACCTCCCGGCCATCCCCGGAGCTGGCCGAGCCGGAATTCTACAACGTCGTGAGCGCGGAGCTCCTCACCGCTCCGGACGCCGAACCGGGCCGGCACGAGCTGCGCGTCGAGAAGATCGTCTTCCACGGGCGCATAATGAGCGCCGAGGTGTGGTACGGAAGCATTGCGCTCGCCTGGCTTCTGCTGATCGGCTCGATCCTGCTTCAGCGCCGGCGCGAGGCGGTGAAGTGGGACAGCCGGCTTCTCGAAACGATGCAAACCAGGGTCGACACCATCCCGCATATCGTCTGGTCGTTCGATTCTTCCGGCGAAGCCTTCTTCAATCGGCGCTGGAAGGAATTCACCGGGGTATCCCTTCATGGAGGCAGCAGGCTGGACCTACGTCGGCTGGTCCATCCCGACGACATACGGACCGCCTTCAAGGAATGGAAGCGCGGCATCAGGTCCGGCGCGGAATTCGACATTGAGATTCGGATCCAGCACCATTCGGGCTCGCATCGCTGGATGCTGGCCCATGCGGTGCCCTCACGCGACGAGAGCGGCGCGATCGCCGGGTGGTATGGAACCTGTACCGACGTGCACGATCGCGTCCTGGCGCAGGAGGCGCTGCGCAGCAGCATCAGGAAGGAACGCAAGAGATCACAGCAACTCAAGTGGGCGAGCGAGCATGATGCTCTAACGCGCTTGCCGAACCGCCGGGCGTTCGAGGCTCGTCTCAGGGACATGACATTGCGCACGCCGGAGGCGGTGTCCGAGGTCGGTCTGCTCCTCGTCGATCTGGATTACTTCAAGCATCTCAACGACACGCTTGGACATGGCGCGGGCGATGAGCTGTTGCGGGCCGTTGCTGTCCGATTGCGGCGGTCGGTTCGTCGGGAGGACTTTGTGGCCCGCATCGGCGGCGACGAGTTCGCGGTCATCCTCCCGAACCTGCGCGCGGAGGTGGACCTTGCCTTAGTAGGGGACGCCGTGGCTGCGGCAATCCAGCTTCCTATGAACATCGAAGGCCACGTCGTGCGCCCGGGCGCGAGCATTGGTGGAGCGATCTGCCCCAAGGACGGATCGGCCGCCGATGACTTCCTGAAGCGGGCCGATGCGGCGCTCTATGCTTTGAAACGGTCCGGACGCGGCGGATTCCGCCTGTTCGAAACGTACATGCTGGATGAGGTCAAGACGGCCGCGTTCCAGTTGGCGCGCGCCCGCGACGCAATCGCGAACGACACCATAATCGCCGTTTATCAGCCGAAGGTAGCGATCCGGGGAGGGGCCATCGTAGGCTACGAGGCGCTCTTGCGCTATACGACTTCGCAAGGAACCCTCGAGTTCCCGGACACGCTCGCCGAGGCGTTCAACGATTACGAGCTGGCGGCGAAGATTGGCGAGCACATGCAGGGCCGGGTTGCGCGCGACATCAGGACCTGGCTCGACGCAGGCCTGCCGTTCGGACGCGTCTCCATCAATGCGGCGCCGGCCGAGTTCCTGCGCGACGACTATGCCGAAAGGCTGCTCCGTATTCTCGAGCGGCACGACGTGCCGCCTGCCTGCATCGAGGTGGAAGTGACCGAGCATGCATTCGTGGAGCGGGGACGGGAATACGTCGCGCGAGCGCTCGATATGCTCAAGTTCGCCGGTGTGACGATCTCATTGGACGATTTTGGGACCGGCCACTCGTCGCTATCGCACATGCGCGACTTCCCGGTCGATCTGATCAAGATCGATCGATCGTACACCAAGCTGATTGCCGAAGACGAAGAGATTGCCGCGCTTGTCGCGGGAGTGATTCACCTTGCGTGCAGTCTCGGCTTGGAGGTCGTCGCGGAGGGAGTGGAGACGACGCAGCAGTTCGACCTGTTGCGTGCTGCGGGCTGCCATTTTGCCCAAGGGCATCTGCTCGGAATGCCGATGGAGAGCTCGCGCGTACGGAGCTGCCTTTCGGAGGACGGTTCGGTCAAGTCGGCCGCCTGAGCATTTGCGGCGAGCGTCCGCCCCGCTAGAACGGCGGCTCGTAGCCCGGAGGCAGCTCGCTCCCTTCGCCAGCTCCACCGCCGCCCGGAGCCCCGCCGGCGAATGGATGCCGCATTCGGTCTTGTCCCAGCCGCGCCAGTGCCCGCGTGCGGGTTTTCGCCGGGGGCGCGATGGTGCAAGTGCACGGCTGGTAGCCGGTGGGTGGCGTGTTGGCGCTCTCGTCGAGCCAGCCAGTCGCTACCCTGAAGTTGGATGATCGCCTGTAAGAACGCGCTGATCAACCAAAGCGATACACGGAATGTTCGAACTGCGATCTCAAGCCTGCGATCCACTCGTGGAGCTCGCGGCCCAGCAGCTCGGCCGATGCTCGCCATTGAACAGCCGCATCGATCCCCTGCGAGTTTACGCGATGGAGCCTGTCACGGTAGGCCAGCCAAGGCTGGGATCCGACGAACAGGAGATAGAGGTCCTCTGAATCAAAGAGGTGAGTGCCGCTTGCTTGTTCGAACAGGTCGCGCACCTGTTTTTCGTCTATGGTCCGGAACGGCGCTTCGAGCTGGGTGAATACGGGGGCCGCTAGTTGGGCGCGCCGTTCAGCGGCCATGGGCGAGGTCTTGGCGACAACGCTTAGTTTCTGGAAGTACTCTCGGTCGAAGTACTCGTCGCCCAGCACGAATCGCGGGCATCTGGAACTCGTGAAGTTCGAGCGTTGCCAGCGGTAGCGCTGCTCGCTCCACGGGACCCGGGGCCGAAACGCCACTGGATCGCGGTTAGCTAGCTCGGCAACCCGAGGCGCGATCGCATTCAGAAGCAATGCGAGCTCTCTAGCTGCTTCGCGGTCGAGGATCGCGGCATCGAAATGGGTGCGAGCCGCCGACGAAATCAGGGTGATAAGTTCGGGGTCGGGGCCATCGCAGCGAATCAGCTCTGCCCTTCCGATAAGCTCGTCGAAGCGATCGTCGATAGGTGCCAGGCGGCGCAGCTTGCCGTCGACAAGCGCCAGGATCTGGTCCTCGTTCGTCCCGATCGCACTACTGCAGTGAAGCCAGACCTGGTCGAACTGGATCACCACCGCGAGAATGCCGCTGGGAATTTGGGCACCGAGCGCGGTCTCGGCAAGTTCGTGCCACTTGGCGTCGTCGAGCCGCTTCAGGATGGCTCGCGCCCTCTTGATCGCGTGGTGAGAGGCTTCCGCAGAGCCGCATTCGCCCGGCTCTATCATCACCGTGCCGTGCTGCTTGGCGGTGCCGCCGATGCGGCCATCCCACCCCTGGAAGAATTGCGATTGCTCCCAGTTGAACCAACCGAGTTGGACGGCGGACCAGTAGTCGTCCTCGAAGGCATCGTTGAACTTGTCGTATGCGGAGGCGATCGCCAGCGGCTGCTCTCCGAGCAGGCGCAATTCGGCTGCGGCGTCGATGACCAGCGCCGCGAGCGCGTCGAGGCTTTCCTCCGGGGTCATGACGCTTTCGCCAAACGGCGGGGCTCGGCCGTGACGCAGCACACGACCTCCGTATAGTCGGGTATGCGGCCGAAGCTCGCCATGATCACGGCTTCGGCCAGCCATGCCCAGTCGACCGTCGAGCGCCGGCCGCCGCGAACTGTCACTTGCGGAGGGCCGTAGACCGCGCGGATCAACGAAGGGCCCACGCTGTTCATCAGCAGGCTCAACACGGGCGGCGACGCGTCGCTGGCGAATGCGAGCGGCATCCACAGGAACCGCGCCACGTCCAGGGCGGCCTCCACCTGGAAATCACGGTCCACGTCATCCAGATGTCGCGCCCCGATCGCTTGGTTGATGACCATCCGTGCGACACCGTCGGGACCGTTTCCGATCCTGCGCATGACCGGCCGCGGCAGGCGATCGAAGTCGACCGCAGCCAGCCAGTCGCCGAGAAGCGCCGCGAATCCGATATCCTCCTCGACGTGCTGCTCCACCAACCGCTCGCAATGCGCCAGCTTGGGAAAGGCCCGCCGCGCGATCGCTGTGCCCATGTCGCAATGGTGCAGCATGATCCGGTGGCGGCGATCGGCGCAGCCGGCCTTGGAGAGGTCGAGGAATTCGTGGAGCGCGAGGAATGGCGCCCAGTCCTGTTCGCCCGATGGTGTGCGGTCGGACGCCTGAACGGCCGAAGCTACGGCATGTTGCCAAGGACGCATAATGGATCTCGGAGCTTTGGACGCTTCGCCGGCCCATAGCGGCAATCAGCTAAGCAATGCTTGCGACGCACCGCCCCTCGTCAGAATGCTGGCTCATACCCTGGAGGCAGCTCGCCTTCCTCGCCGCCCGGAATGCCAGCCGGCGTGTGGATGCCGCATTCGGTCTTGTCCCAGCCGCGCCAGCGGCCCGCGCGTGGGTCTTCGCCCGGGGCGACGGTGCTGGTGCATGGCTGGCAGCCGACCGAGAGGTAGCCTTGCGCCTCGAGCGGATGGCGCGGCAGGTCATGGGTCTCGAAGTAAGCGTCGAGATCGTTTTTGGTCCAATCGCCGAGCGGATTGATCTTGAGCCGGCCATCCTCGATCTCGAAGCGCGGCAGGTTCTGGCGGGTGACCGACTGGAACGCCTTGCGGCCCGAGATCCACGCGTCGAGGCCCTGCTTGGCGCGCTTCAACGGCTCGACCTTGCGGATCTCGCAACAGCCATCGGGGTCCCACGACCAGCGGAGGCCGTTCTCGTCCTTGGCGGCGAGCACGGCGGGATCGGGTTGCACGACTGAGGAATTGACCAGGCCGAGGCGCGCGGTGAGCGTCTCGCGGTAGTCGAGCGTCTCCTGGAACATCTTCTGGGTATCGACGAAGATCACCGGGACGGTCGGATCGGCGGTGGCGACGAGGTGCAGCAATACCGCGCTTTCGGTCCCGAACGAGGAGACCACGGCGACGCGGCCGAGCGAACCCTCGGCGAACAGCTCCTTGAGCATCGTGCCGGCGTCCACGCCCGCAAAACGCGCGTTGAGCGCATCGGCGTCGGCTTGGGTGAAGCTCGGCTCGGTAGCGATCATGTCGACGGCGCGGCTAGCCATGACGCAGCTTCCAGATCGGCACCGCGTCATCCGCGGCGTGCTGATAGACGTGCGGGTAGCGGTTCAGCGCCGCCGCCACGTCGTCGGGGTTCATCGGCACGTCGGGTGCGAAGCTGTCGAACCCGCAGCGGCGCATGAACCAGACGAGGTCGACGAGCACGTCGCCGGTCGCCTTGATCTCGCCGGTGTAGTCCATCTCACGCAGAATCCGCGCCGAGGAGAAGCCGCGCCCGTCGCGGAAGCGCGGGAAGTCCACCTCGACCAGGCGGATGCGGTCGAGATGGGGCGCGAGGCGGCGCACGTCGTCGCCCGCCTCGACGCGGACCGAGACGGCGTTCGACTGGTCGAGGAACGCGTCGAGGCTGACCGCGGGCTCGTCGGGCACCGCGTCGTCGCGGAAACGCAACGTGCTCGCTTCGCCCGTCGCTTCGGGAATCGGGTTGCCGGAATCAGCCATTGTCTTCTCCGGTCGGAATGCGGGCGATCACTTTGATTTCGAACAGGAAGCCAGCGAGCCAGGTGACACCGGCTGCCGTGACGTTCGGATAAGGTTCCTCGCCCCAGAATTCGGGGAGAACTTCGAATACCGTGCCGAAGTTGGTTTCCGGATCGACGATGAACAGCGTGATATCGACCACGTCGTCGAAGCTGGCCCCTGCCGTTTGCAGGACAGCGTTCAGATTCCGGAAGGCAAGGCGAACCTGTTCCTTGAGATCCGGCTCCGGCGAACCGTCCGCGCGCGCCCCGACCATGCCTGAGACGAACAGCAGGTCGCCCGAGCGGATCGCCGGAGAATAGCGATGCTGCTTGAACAGCGCGTGGGGGTTGGCGGGAAACACCGCCTGGCGCTTACCCATAGATCGCCTCCTTGAAGCCATCCATGCCCACGCGGCGGTAAGTGTCGATGAAGCGCTCGCCCGGTTCGCGCACCTCGCGATACCGCTCTACCGCGCGCTCGACGGCATCGACGATGCCGTTCTCGTCGAAGCCGGGGCCGGTGATCTTGGCCTGCGTCGTCTGCTCGTCGCCTGAGCCGCCGAGCAGGAGCTGGTAGCTCTCGCTGCCTTTGCGGTCCACGCCGAGGATGCCGATGTTGCCCGCGTGATGGTGGCCGCAGGCGTTGATGCAGCCCGAGATCTTGATCTTGAGCTCGCCGACGTCCTGCTGGCGCGCGGGGTCGGCGAAGCGCTCGGACAGCTTCTGCGCGAGCGGGATCGAGCGCGCGTTGGCGAGGCTGCAATAATCGAGCCCCGGGCAGGCGATGATATCGGTGACGAGGTCAAGGTTGGCCTCGCCGAGGCCCGCGTCGTTCAGCGCGGTCCACACCGCGTAGAGGTCGGCCTTCTGGACATGCGGCAGGACGAGGTTCTGCGCATGCGTCGCGCGCAGCTCGTCGAAGCTGTAACGCTCGGCGAGGTCGGCAACCAAGTCCATCTGCTCGGCGCTGATGTCGCCGGGGATCTGACCGATCGGCTTCAATGAGATGTTGACGATCGCATAGCCCGGCGCCTTGTGCGCCACCACCTGGCGGTCGACCCACAGCGCGAAGTCGGGGTCGGAGCGGTCGACTTCTTCCGAAAGGCCCGTCTCGAACGGTGGCGGCGCGAAGTAGGCCGCGATCCGGTCGTACTCGGCCTGCGGGAAGTCCTCGCCCATCGCCGCGAAGTGCGCGAACTCTTCCTCGACCTGGCGGCGGAATTCCTCCTCGCCGAGTTCGTGGACCAGGATCTTCATCCGCTGCTTGTGGATGTTGTCGCGGCGCGCGTTGCGGTTCCACACGCGCAGCACCGCTTGCATGTACGACAGGATCTGCCCCGTCGGCAGGAACTCGCGGATCTTGTACGCGATGAACGGGGTGCGCCCCATGCCGCCGCCGGCATAGACTTCGAAGCCGATCTCGCCCGCCTCTTTCCTGACGATGCGCACCGCGAAGTCATGCCAGCGCAGCGCCGCGCGGTCGACTTCGGCGGCGATCACCGCGATCTTGAACTTGCGCGGCAAATAACTGAATTCCGGCATGAACGTGGTCATCTGCCGAATCATCTCGGCCCACGGGCGCGGGTCGATCACCTCGTCGGCCGCGGCACCGGCGTACTGGTCGGCGCTGATGTTGCGGATCGACTCGCCGCTGGTCTGGATCGCGTGCATCTCGACTTCGGCCAGCTCGGCGAGGATGTCGGGCGCTTCCTCCAGCTTGATCCAATTGTACTGGATGTTCTGACGGGTGGTGAAATGGCCGTAGCCGCGGTCGTAGCGCCGCGCGATGTGTGCGAGCTTTCTCATCTGCGTCGAGTTGAGCGTCCCGTAGGGGATCGCCACGCGCAGCATGTAGGCGTGGAGCTGCAGATAGAGCCCGTTCTTCAGCCGCAGCGGCTTGAACTGATCGTCGGTCAGCTGCCCGGCGAGGCGGCGGCGGGTCTGGTCGCGGAAATCCTCGACGCGGGCCTGGACCATCGCGTGGTCGTATTGGTCGTACTTGTACATCAGATCACCCAGGTGCCGGCGTTGGGATCGGCGGGCTTGAGAGTAAGGTCCGGCCGCACGGTCGGGCCATAAGCGCGCACGCGGTCCTTGATATGCGCCGGGCGCACGCCGCGGCCCGAAGGATCCCGCTCGGCATCGATCGCGTAGCCGCCGTTGACGCGGCAGGCGGCATCCTCGCGGGCGAGAATCGCATCGGCCTGGTCGCCGACGTCAACCGCGTCCTCGACATGGAGCGACCAGCCTTGGCCATCCCACCAAACGACCCGGCCGTTCTTGAGGTTGTTGCCGGTCAGGATCTTCATGCTTGCGCCTCCAGCGCGAACTTTTCGACAGCGGGATCGTCACGTGCGGTGACCTCGCCGATAATGATCAGCGCCGGACTCTTCACCTGCTTGCGCTCGACCAGTTCGGGCAACGCCGCCAAGGACGCGCGCAGGACACGCATGTTTTTGCGCGCCGCGTTCTCGACGATGGCGAGCGGAACATCGGGTGCTAGGCCATCGGCCATCAGCTTCTCGGCGATCTGCGGCGCGGTCTTGACGCCCATGTAGATGACCAGCGTACGGCCCTTGCCTGCAAGGCCGGCCCAGTTCTGTTCGCTGAGGCCTTTGCATTGACCGGCAACGAAGCTGACCACGCTCGCGCTCTCGCGATGGGTCAACGGGATCTGCGCCGCGGCCGCGGCCCCGAGCGCCGAAGTGACCCCGGGAACGACCTCGACCGGCACGCCCGCGGCACGGCACGCTTCGGCTTCCTCGCCGCCGCGGCCGAACACAAACGGATCGCCACCCTTGAGGCGCACCACGTCGCGGCCCTCGAGCGCCTCGCGCACCAGCAGAGCATTGATCTCCTCTTGCGGCAACGTGTGCCGCGCGCGGCTCTTGGCGACGGAAACCAGCTCCGCATCCGGATGCGCGAGCGCCAGCACCGCCGGATCGACCAGCCCATCGTGGACGACCAGCTTCGCCGCGCCGAGCAGGCGGGCAGCGCGCAGCGTGAGCAGGTCCGGATCGCCCGGACCCGCGCCGACGAGGTAAACTGTGCCCACCTTGCTCATGGCGCGCAGATGGCGACAGCCCCCTTTTGACGCCAGCGAGAATGCCTGTCGCCGGGGTTAGGCTAGCTTTAGGAGCGGGCGCGCAGAATGGCTTTCCTACAGATAGCTACTTGTGTCACATGCTTAGGGAGGACGAGCGCATTTCGCACACGCCGCCTTCGTGAAAGGTCACGTCGGTCCGGCGACTGTGGTCTTCAACGATATGAGAAGGCACGAAAAAAAGCGAAAGATCACAGGCGGAAACCGATCGATCTGTGTCAGGTCTTTGCCGCACTGTCAGCCGCGCGGAGCACGGCGAGCAGCTCACGTAGTGCGGGCGTGTCCTTCAAATAGAGATTGCGCTCGGCCGGATCGGGCAGCCTGATCCCGTTTTCCTGGAACCGGTGCCAGACGCCCTTGAGGACGTCGGACCGGACGCTGGCCAATCCTTCCTCAGGATCGTTGATCCAGAAGCGGATCTCGAACGCCACGCCTGCCTCGGCGAACTCGGTCAGCCAAACTTGTGCCGGCCGCGTGCGCAGCACCCGCTCGCAGCCCAGCGTCGCCTCCAGCATCAGCTTCTCGGCGAGCTCGAGGTCGGAGGTCGGCGAGACGATGACCGGCACCTTGATGCGCACGTCGCGAGAGGAATACGACCAGTTTTCGACCTGATTGATCATCAGGTTCTCGTTCGGGATCAGGTATTCCTTCTTGTCGCGGGTGGTCACTGACACCGCGCGGATGCCGATCTTCTTGACCTGCCCGACCGTGTTGGTGATTCCGTCGTTGACTGCGATCACGTCACCCGGCTTGATCGAGCGGTCCATCAGCAGGATTATCCCGGCGAGCAGGTTGCCGAAGGTTTTCTGCAGGCCGAAGCCGAGCGCCAAGCCGAACGCTCCGGAGAACACGGCGAGCGCGGTCAGGTCGATGCCGATGATGTCGATCGCGAGCAGGAAAGTCGCGATCCAGATCCCGATCGAGATCAGCTTCTGCGCGAGCAGGCGCTGCGCCTGATCGAGCGTGGTGATCTTGCCGAGGATCCAGCAAGCCGCGCGGATCGCGAATCTCGCCAGCAGCAGTGCAAGGATGATGACGACGATCGCCACCAGCAGCGTCCAGACGGAAAAGCGCGTGTCGGCGATCGTGAAGCCCCAGTTGTCGAGCGTGGTGATCACCACCCATAGCTCACTGCCGCGCTCGACGTTCTGGAGTATCGCCGCGGCGCCGCTGCTGGCTTGCTCGCTCACCGGCCAGCCATCGCTGCAAAGCCACGCTCGAGATCGCCCATCAGGTCGCTCACGTCTTCGAGTCCGATCGACAGCCTAACCCCGAGCCGGTCCTCGGAGTTCCAGCCGGCGGGTGGCCAGGCGGTCGCGCTACGGGCGCGGGCCGGGTCGAACGGGATCGCCAGGCTCTCATAGCCGCCCCAGGAATAGCCGATGCCGAACAACTCGAGCGCGTCGATGAAACGCGCCCGGCCGGCCGGATCGCCATCCTTGAGTACGAAGCTGAACAGCCCGCACCCGCCTGTGAAATCGCGTCGCCACAGCTCGTGTCCCGGAGTGTCGGGCAGCATAGGACACAGCACGTGCGCGACTTCGGGCCGCCCGGCGAGCCATTCGGCAATCGCGAGCGCGCTCGAAGTTTCCCGCTCGAGCCGAATCCCCATGGTGCGCAGCCCACGCAAGGCCAGCGCAGCATCGTCCGGTGAGACGACCTGACCGAGCGCCTGGCTCTTGATCCGCAGCTTGCGGTACAATTTCTCCCCGGCCGAAACCGAGCCCATCATCAAATCCGAGTGGCCGCCCACATGTTTGGTCAGGCTCATGATGCCGGCATCGCAGCCCCGTGCGAGAGCCGGGAAGGCGAGCGGGCTTGCCCAAGTGTTGTCGAGGAGGCTGACGGCCCCTCTTTCCCGCGCGATTGCGGCGAGGGCGGGGATGTCGGCGAGCTCCATCGTCAAGCTGCCGGGACTTTCAAACAGCACGGCTCTCGTGCGCTCGTCGAACAAGGCCGCGAAGCCGCCCGTATCGAGCGGATCGAAGAATCGCGTCTCGATCCCGAGCGGGGCGAGCAGTGTCTTCGCCATCGTCCGGCTCGGCTCGTAGGCATTGTCCGTCATCAGCAGCGTGTCGCCGTTTTCGAGCACCGTCAGCAGCGCGCCCGCGATGGCAGCCACTCCGCTCGGGTAGAGCTGCGTGCCGAACGCGCCGGGTTCGAGCTCGGTCAGCGCCTCGGCAAGCGCCCACTGCGTCGGCGCCCCCCTTCGGCCGTAGTAGAAGTGCCCGTCCTCGTTAGGCCGGCCTTTGGCGAGGTCGGCGCTGTCGGCATAGAGATGCGTGCTGCCGCGCCACACTGGCGGATTGACCGCCGCGCCCGTCCACTCGCTGCGCCGGCCGCCTTCTACGAGGCGGGTGCTGGGCTTGAGCGGTTCGTCGCTCATGCGGCCGGTCCGGTGGCTTTAGGCGTCGTCGGATCGGCTCCCCATTCGCTCCAGCTGCCGTCATAGAGCGCGACGTCGTCCTTGCCGAGCAGGTGCATCGCGAACAGCAGCACCGCCGCAGTCACCCCGCTGCCGCAGGTGGTCACGACGGGCCGGTCGAGGTCGATCCCGGCTTCGGTGAATGCCTGACGCAGGCCGGCCTCGTCCCTGAACGTGCCATCCGGGTTGAGCACGCGGCCGAACGGCAGGTTGCGCGAGCCGGGGATGTGGCCGCTCGGCATGCCGGGGCGGATTTCGGGCTCTGCACCGGTGAAACGGCCGGCTCCGCGTGCGTCGAGCAATTGCTCGGACCGGCTGCCGATGTTGGTGAGGATTTCCGCTTTGCTGCGCACGGCCCCCGGTCCGGGTCCGGGCGTGACATGGCCGCCGCCTCCGGTCGTCGTCCCTGCTTCGAGCGGCCGCCCTTCGGAGCGCCATTTGCCGAGCCCGCCATCGAGCAGCGCGACCCCCCGCATCCCGTGCATCCGAAAGATGAACCATGCCCGCGCCGAAGTCTTCACCCCGCTGTCGTCGTAAATCACTACCTGGTCGCCGTCATTGATGCCGATGGCGGCCAATCGTTCGGCTAATTGTTCAGCCGTCGGCAGCGCCGCGGGTACCGGGCTGGCGAAGTCTTTCAACGTGTCGAGATCGAGGAACCGTGCCCCCGGAACGTGCGCCGCCCCGAATTCTGCGCGAGCGTCTCTCCCGGCGTCTGGCAAATGCGCCGAAGCGTCGACGACGATCAGGCCCGGCTCGCCGAGTCTGTCCGCCAACCATTGAGTGGAAACGAGATCGTCCATGCGCCCGGAGTAGCGGGCGCGGCGGCAAACTCAAGCGAAGGCGCGCTGCGTCAACTTGGGATAGACGCGTGGTCCAAGGTCGAGGCGGAACGGCTGCAGCGCCGCCTTGGCCCCCGGCTGTCCCACGGCGAAGGTTCGTACCAGCGGCGCGGCACCGTTGGCCTCGAGCCGAAATCGCACCAGCGGCAGCAGCAGTGCGGCATTACCCTGCCGGATTGGCACGATCTGCGTGAAAGGAACGCGGAACTCGCCCTCGACGATGCGGCTCTCACCCGGATCGAGTCGCTCGATCCGCTGCACGGTCGCGGCGCCGTCGCCAGGGCCGGAAAGCTGCTGCTCACGCGTCATCGAGGCATGCGCCGAGATCATGTCCGCGCCGATCGAAAGGCCCTCGATCGATGCCGCGCTGCGGTTGGCAACTTCGAGCCGATAGGCAAGCGTCGCGTTCATCAGCGTCAGGCTCAGCCGAAGCGGTTCGAGCGTGACCTGCAAAGGCTGAGGCCCGGCCGAGCTAGTCGGCCCGGCTGCCGGCGCCAAACGCGGCCGTTCGACCTGAGGCACTGCGGATGCCCGCAAAAGGGGTTGCCGTCGCCGCCAGGCCCATCCGGCGAGCCCCATCACTCCGAGCGTCGCCAGTGCGGCGAGGATCCACAGCCATAAGGAAGCACTGTCGCCGTCGGGAGCTGCGTTCGCCATGGCGGCGGGCAAAGAAGTCGACGTCGCCGCCGGCTCGGGAAGACCGGGGCTGTCAGTCGCAAGGGAGTCCGGCGCAGAGGCTTCTGAAGCCATGGACGCATCGATCGGCGTCGCGCGTGTTGCAGCAGAAGCGCTGGCGGTATGGTCCGGCGAGGGCGCGGGAGCGGGCAAGTCGGGCAGCACGATACGTGGCTCGGCAGTCGTCGGTGGCGGAGCTGGCTCGCGTCGGGCGGTCGCTGTGGGCGTAGGCGCCGGTGCACGCGATTCCGGCACGTCGGGCGCCACCGGTCCAACGCGGTCGGGTTGCGGCTGCTGCTCAGCGGAATTGTCCGGCAGGCGAAAATCGCTCAGGGCAGCCGAGGCCGGTGCAGCGAGCAGAGCTGCCAGGGAAACAGTTGAGGCAATTACCGTCCAGCGCATGAATTCATGACCGCAATGGCGCGAGGCGCTGAATAGGCACTGAATTTGCCCGCGCAAGCCCGGTCCCTATGCGATCTTGTGTCGCGCGTGGTATCGCTGCATCACCGCGGCCGATGACCGAACTCACGACCCCGCGCCATCTCGGCCGCTCGAGTGCCCTGCCTGCCTCTCCGGAGGAGGCCGTGCTCGACTATGTTCCGAACCCGCGACCCGGTGCGCTTTACCTCGTGCGCTTCACCGCGCCCGAGTTCACCTCGCTATGCCCGGTTACCGGCCAGCCCGATTTCGCGCATCTGGTGATCGATTACGCACCCGACGGCACGATAGTCGAATCGAAGAGCCTCAAGCTTTTCTTCGGCGCGTTTCGCAACCATTGCGGCTTCCACGAGGATGTCACCGTCGGAATCGGCCAGCGCCTCACCGAAGAGATGAGCCCGCTGTGGCTGCGCATTGGCGGCTATTGGTACCCGCGCGGAGGCATCCCGATCGACGTGTTCTGGCAAAGCGGCGCTCCGCCCGAAGGACTGTGGCTACCCGAGCAGGGCGTCGCCCCGTACCGCGGACGCGGATGAACGGTTGCACGGCTCACGAGACTTCGACTAGGCAGCTCGCGACTGCGATCTCGGGCAACTGAGCGAGCTCGGCCTCCCCCCTCTTAGGAGTAGTGCATGCGTATCGTGATGATCGGCTCTGGTTATGTTGGCCTGGTCTCGGGCGCGTGCCTTGCCGATTTTGGCCATCACGTCTGCTGTGTAGACACCGACGCCGACAAGATCGCAGCGTTGCGCGGCGGCGACATCCCGATCTTCGAGCCGGGGCTTGACGAGCTGGTTGCCAAGAACGTTGCCGCAGGCCGGCTCAATTTCGAGCTCGACCTCGCTGCAGCGCTGCCCGATGCTGATGCGGTGTTCATTGCGGTAGGCACGCCCTCCCGGCGTGGCGACGGCCATGCGGATCTGAGCTACGTCTATGCCGCTGCGCGCGAGATGGCGCGGCATCTGCGGCCCGGCACGGTGGTGGTGACCAAGTCGACCGTGCCCGTCGGTACGGGCGATGAGGTAGAGCGGATCATCCGTGGGGCGCGGCCAGACCTCCAGTTCTCCGTCGCGTCGAATCCCGAGTTCCTGCGCGAGGGCGCTGCGATCGACGATTTCAAGCGCCCCGACCGCGTCGTGATCGGCGTCGACGACGAGAATGCCGCCACGGTGCTGCACGAGATCTACCGTCCGCTGCTCGGCAACGAAACGCGCATGCTGGTGATGAAGCGACGCGCGGCCGAGCTGACCAAATATGCCGCCAACGCCTTCCTCGCGACCAAGATCAGTTTCATTAACGAGATCGCCGACTTGTGCGAGAAGGTCCGTGCCGACGTGCACGACGTGGCGATGGGCATCGGTCTCGACTCCCGCATCGGCCCGCGCTTCCTGCAGGCCGGACCAGGCTATGGCGGGTCGTGCTTTCCCAAGGACACCTTGGCGCTGCTCAAGACCGGGCAGGATTTCGAGGCGCCGCTCAGGATCGTCGAGGCTGTGGTCGCCTCCAACGATACCCGCAAGCGCTCGATGGGTCGTAAGGTGGTCCATGTGCTCGGCGGGGACGGTCATGGCAAGACGGTCGCCCTGCTCGGCCTCACTTTCAAAGCCAACACCGACGACATGCGCGATTCGCCCTCGCTCGCGATCGTACGCGCGCTGCAGGATGCGGGCGCCACGGTTCGCGCTTACGACCCCGAGGGCATGAAGCAGGCGGCGAAACTGCTCGATGACGTGACCTACTGCAATGATGCCTACGAGGCGATGGACGGGGCAGACGCGGCGGTGATCGTGACCGAATGGGACACTTTCCGCGCGCTAGATTTCGGTCAGGCGCGCAAGCTGCTCAAGGAACCCCTGCTGGTCGATTTGCGCAACCTCTACGATCGCGTCGACGTGGAGCGACACGGTTTCCGCTACTTTGCTGTAGGACGGTAGTTGTACCTGATAACAAAAGCAGCCTAAGCGGTCCGTATGAGGACTCAGGTTTGCATCGTCGGCGCTGGGCCGGCCGGGCTGCTGTTAGGACACCTGCTGCGTGCAGAGGGGGTCGAGTGCGTCGTACTCGAGCGCCGCTCGCCCGATTACGTGCTCAGTCGCATTCGCGCCGGCGTGCTCGAGCGGATCACCGTGTCGCTGATGGAGCGGCTCGGGCTCGACGAGCGGCTCAAGGCGGAAGGGCTGCCGCACGACGGCTTCAACCTCGCCGACGGCCAAAGGCTGATCCGCATCGATATTGCCGAGCTGACCGGGCAACATGTCGTCGTTTACGGCCAAACCGAGCTGACCCGCGATCTGATGGATGCTCGCGAGGAGCGCGGCCTCGAAGTGATCTACGAGGCCGAGGACGTCGCGTTGCACGATATCGAGGGTGACGCGCCGTTCGTCACTTACACGAAAGATGGCGCCGAACATCGCATCGATACCCGCTTCATTGCCGGTTGTGACGGCTTTCACGGGCCGAGCCGAAAGACGGTCCCGGCCAGCGCCGGGTCTGAGTTCGAGCGCGAGTACCCGTTCGGATGGCTCGGCATTCTAGCTGACGTGCCGCCGTGCAACCACGAGCTGATCTACTCGCACCATGATCGCGGTTTCGCGCTGGCCTCGATGCGCAGCGAGGCCCGCAGCCGCTATTACATCGACGTGCCGCTCACCGAGCGGATCGAAGACTGGCCGGACGAGCGGGTCTGGGACGAGCTCGCCGCACGGCTGCCCGACGAGGCGGCGGCCCATATCGTGCGCGGCCCGGCGCTCGAGAAATCAATCGCACCGCTGCGCAGCTACGTCTTCACTCCGATGCGCCACGGCAGCCTGTTGCTGTGCGGCGATGCCGCGCACATCGTCCCGCCGACGGGAGCCAAGGGCCTCAACCTTGCCGCGAGCGACGTGCACTACGCTGCCGAGGCCCTGATCGGGTTCTTCAAGCGCGCCGACGGGGAGGCGATTGCGGGCTACTCCGCCAAGGCTCTGGCGCGGGTGTGGAAGGCCGAGCGATTCAGTTGGTCGCTGACTCGCCTCATGCACCGGTTCTCGGAAGACGGCCCGTTCGAACGCGCGATGCAGATCGCCGAACTCGACTACATCGCCTCGAGCCGCGCGGCGCAGACCGCGATTGCGGAAAACTATGTCGGGTTGCCGGTTTAGGACCGCGAAGTTATTGAAATGTAAGATGGGCTGTGTCTAGAGGGCCGGTCGGAGGGGGCATTATGAAGACATCGCATCGCATCTTGGCGGGAATCGCGCTTTCGGCCGCTGCCACCGCGCTAGCGACCGTGCCGGGCTGGACGCAGGGCAACTCCGGAACGGTCGCGCGCTATACCATCGACGCCGGAACGACCTCCGGGATGGCGGCGATGGGCGCTGGCGGTAGCGGCGTGCTCGGCGCTCTCGGCGGGGGCGGCAATCAGGTCGCGCACGAGCTCTACCTGAAGCTTGGTTCGAGCCGGAGCCCGAGCGGCGAGCCGAGCGGCGAGCACTTCATGCCTGCCGGCGCGCGGCTTGGACAGTCGGTGCCGCTGCTCACACCGCGCAACGCGCCTGCCGAACCGCGCGGCGAGCCGGGATCGCAAGGCCAGATGCAGATGCCGCAGGGCCGCCTGCTGCTGTTCTGGGGCTGCGGCGAGCATGCCGGCCCGGGCCAGCCCGTGGTGATAGACTTTTCGAAGCTCGCACGGGGCCAGGTGCCGCCCGGACTCTATGCCAACTTCAGCAACCTGCCCGAGGCATGGAGCGTCAACGCCGGCAACAGCCGGACCTACGGTGAATGGCCGAACTCGCGCGACGGCAAGCGCGTCGCAGCCAATGCCTCGCTGCTCGGCGCGCACCGGATCGCCAGCACTTACGCGCCCGAGATTGCCTTCAACCTCGCCGACGATTTCATGCCCGCGCTGCGTCCGGCGACGCGCGACATGGCGAGCGGGGCGGTCAACCTGAGCTGGAACGCGCTCGAGAAGGCGACCGGCTACTACGCCTGGGTGATGGCCACCAATCCGGAGGGCAACTCGCGCGACATGGTGTGGTGGACCTCGTCATCGAAGCAGGCGTTCGGCGGGCCGATGGGCGAGTGGCTGTCGCCCTCCGCGGCTCGCCAGCTCGTTGCCGACGGGACCGTGATGCCGCCGAGCCAGACCCAGTGCGCGATTCCCGCCGAGGTCAAGCAAGTGGGCGGGCCGATGCTGATGACCCAGCTGTTCGCCTATGGCCCGCAGGCGGACTTCTCCCACCCGGTCAGGCCGGCGAACGCGCCGCGCTCATGGAGCCCCGAATGGATCGCCCGCGTGCGCTTCCGCGCGAACGCGATGGTGATGCACGGCATGCCGGGAATGGGCGGGTTCGACGGCGGCGAGGAGCAGGCCGGCGGGCAGGAGCAGGAGCCAGAGCTGCCGCGCTGCCGCGGCCTGCGCGGCATCGCCGAACGCGCCGCGGGATTGTGCCGTTAGGAACCTGACCCACGCCGCGGGCATTGGCGAGGTATGAAACATGTGCCCCTCGCCCTCGCTCTGGCCTTTGCCCTGACGGTCTCGGCGTCTCCTGCCGGGGCAGCCGACACCGGCTGGGAGGGGATCCGGGCCGCCGAGGCCGCTGTGGCGCAGGCGCGGCGCGACGTGCGCGCGACATTCGGTCAGGCCGCACCCGCGAACGGCCGCTTCGCGTGGAAGGAAGGCGCCGGCGAGGTCACCCGACTGGTGCTCGACCTCTCGCGTCAGCTCGCGTTCGCGTACCACAACGAGGAGCTGATCGCCGTCTCGACGATCTCGAGCGGCGATAAGGAGCATCTCTCGCCGGTCGGCGTGTTCCCGATCCTCGAGAAGAAGCGGATGCATCGTTCGATTCGCTACGACAACGCGCCGATGCCGTGGATGCAGCGCATCAACGAATACGGCGTCGCCATCCATGGCGGCGACTTGCCCGGCTATCCCGCCTCGCACGGCTGCATCCGGCTGCCAAACGGCTTCGCCGCGAAGCTGTTCGCGGCGACGCGGATCGGCACCGAAGTGGTGATCGGCGAACCTGACGGGCCTCCGGGCGGTAGGGCTTGATGGTGCCGGCTGCAGGATTCGAACCCGCGGCCCCCTGATTACAAATCAGGTGCTGCCACAACTGAGCTAACCTGGCGTCCAGTCGAAAACCGCGGAAATCCGCGGCTTTTGCGATCCTGAAGGGACCCTCGCTTCGGGTCAAGGCAATTTTGGGGCACAAACTCGGGCACAAATTCTAATCGCTCCGAGCCCACAGCCGCAGAGCCAGCTAGTCGGCGGATCAGCGGGGCGGCGCAATGCGCTTGACTATCGTTCGTCGCTCAATAATCATATAATTAGGTCCAAAGCGCGAGCAAAATCAAACGCATCACGGCATGGAGAGCGGGGACGAGATGGTCAGATTCACCAAACGCGAGATCCTGGCGGGCCCCTTGGTCGCCGCCCTGGGCCTGCAGGCCGCGGCCCGCGCACAGACGCCGACTTCCGGCGCGGGTAACCCCGCGTCCGCGAGCGACCTCGCCACCGGACCTTTCAACTCGACCATGTCGTCGCTCGAGACTTATCAGGTGCCGGAGTGGTTCCGCGACGCCAAGTTCGGCATCTGGTCGCACTGGGGTCCGCAGGCCGTGCCGCGCCAGGGCGATTGGTACGCGCGCTGGATGTACGTGCAGGGCCACCCGCACTATGCCCATCACAAGAAGACCTACGGGCACCCGAGCAAGTTCGGCTACAAGGACATCATCCCGCTCTGGAAGGCAGAGAAGTTCGATCCGGAAGCGTTGATGGACAAGTACGCGGCGGCCGGAGCGAAGTACTTCGTGTCGATGGGCGTCCACCATGACAACTTCGACCTGTGGAACTCAAGGCATCATCGCTGGAACGCGGTGGCGATGGGTCCGCAGCGCGACATCGTCGGCGCGTGGAAGGCGGCGGCCCAGCGCAAGGGCCTGCGCTTCGGGGTCTCGGAGCACCTCGGGGCCAGCTATCGCTGGTGGTACCCGAACCACCTCTATGACCAGGCCTGGGACGAAACCTGGTCGAATCTCGAGCTCGATTACGATGGCGCCGACCCGCGATACGCCGACCTCTATCACGACAACCGCGACGAGCCTTACCGGGGCAACGCGCTGACCTGGTACACGACGAACCCGGCCTACCACCGGCGCTGGTTCAACCGCATCAAGGACCTGGTCGACAGCTACCAGCCGGACCTCCTCTATTCGGACGGCGGCATCCCGTTCGGCGACGTCGGCCGCACGCTGCTCGCGCACTTCTACAACGGCAACATGGCCCGGCGCGGGCGCCTCGAAGCCGTCTACGCCCACAAGCCGCTCGGCTCCGGCGAATTCTCCGAGAAGGCGGGTGTCCACGACGTCGAACGCGGCGTGCTCGAAGCGATCAATCCGCTGCCCTGGCAGACAGACACTTCGAACGCCGACTGGTTCTTCAACGAGAACCATGCCTACAAGTCGCCGAAGGAAGTCATCGGCCTGCTCGCCGACATCGTCAGCAAGAACGGCAACATGCTGCTCAACGTCGCGCAGTACCCGGACGGCAGCCTGCCGCCGGAATCGGAGGAGCTGGTTGCCGAGCTCGCGGGCTGGATGAAGGTCAACGCCGAAGCGATCCACGGCACGCGCCCGTGGAAGATCTTCGGCGAAGGACCGACCCAGGCCAAAGTCGGCGCGTTCCAGGAGTCGGGCGCCTTTACCGCGCAGGACTTCCGGTTCACGACCAAGGGCGACGCGCTTTACGCCATCGCGCTCGGCGAACCGCGCGGAACGGCCGCGATCCAGGCGCTCGCCGCGTCCAACCCGCACGAGCGCCGCCGCGTGCGCGATGTGCGGCTGCTCGGCCATCGGGGTAGGTTGACCTTCCGTCAGGCCGGCGGTGCGCTGGAAATCGACGTCCCCGCGCAGTTGCCCTCGCGTCACGCGAACGTGTTCAAGATCAGCTTCGGCTGATCGCAAGACTCGCTCGATGACGTTTAATCCAATGGTTGGGCGGGGGGAGCCGGTCGTCGGAAGAGTCCTCCTCAGCTTGCTGACCGCGGCAATGGCCGTGCTCGCGCTCGCCGTGGCTGCTCCGGGCGCTTCGGCCAATGAGGCTCCGGCCCTTGAAATCGATGCCGTCGCCGACCCGTGGCGGGCTCAATTGAATTTCAACGCTGGCTGGCGGTTTACGCTCGGCGAGGTGCCCGAAGCTCGGAATCCGGAATTCGACGATACAGGCTGGCAGAGCGTTGGCTTGCCGCACAGCTTCAGCATCCCCTATTTCCAGGCCTCGACCTTCCATGTCGGGGAGGGCTGGTACCGCAAAGCCTTCACTCTGCCCGCCATCGGGCGGCGGCGTCTTTTCCTGGAATTCGAAGGCGCTTTCCAGAAGGCCGACGTGTTCGTGAACGGTGCCGCGGTCGG
Source organism: uncultured bacterium (assembly GCA_965977975.1). Taxonomy (GTDB): domain Bacteria; phylum Pseudomonadota; class Alphaproteobacteria; order Sphingomonadales; family Sphingomonadaceae; genus Croceibacterium_A. Next base: position 9,762 of record CBHCZH010000018.1, on the reverse strand, counting down.
TTCTCACGAAGGGGGGTACACGGGCTTTTCCATCGACATCACCGCGGCGGTCAGGACCGGGCGCAACGTCATAACGGTGCGCGTCGACAACCGGTGGGACCCAGCGCTCGCGCCGCGCGCGGGCGAACATGTCTTCAGCGGCGGGCTGTACCGCGACGTGTGGCTCACGGCGACGGAACCGGTGCATGTGGCTTGGTACGGAACGCGCGTCACGACGCCGGAGCTGTCGGAAGCCTCGGGACGAGTTGCGGTCGAGACCGAGGTGCGCAACGATGCGGATACGCCGGCGACGGTCACGGTTCGCACGCGGATCGTCGACCGCGGCGGCGAGCCGGTGGCGACACTTCCCGATCGCACCCTCACCATCCCGGCGGGAGGCATGGGGCTCGCCGAGCAGCTGTCCGAGAAGATTGCGAATCCGCAGCTCTGGAGTCCCGAGACTCCCGTGCTCTATCGTGCGGAAATAACCCTTGCCGTTGCGGGACAAGGCGCCGACCGGTTCTCCACTGCGTTCGGCTTCCGCTGGTTCGAATGGACCGCCGACCGGGGATTCTTCCTCAACGGCCGGCACCGCTATTTCAAAGGCGCCAACGTCCACCAGGACCAAGCCGGCTGGGGCGATGCCGTCACCAACCGCGCGATGGAGCGCGACGTCCAAATGATGAAGGATGCTGGCTTCGACTTCATCCGCGGCTCGCACTATCCCCACGATCCGCATTTCGCCGAGACGACCGACCGGATCGGCATGCTGTTCTGGTCGGAAGCGCCGTTCTGGGGCATCGGGGGGTTCGGGCCCGACGGCAACTGGATGTCGAGCGCCTACCCCGTCGACCCGAAGGACCGGCCCGGCTTCGAGGAAAGCGTCAAGCGGCAGCTCGCGGAGATGATCCGCATCACGCGCAATCATCCCTCCGTCGTGGTCTGGAGCATGAGCAACGAACCGTTCTTCTCGGCCGGCGAAGTCATGCCCGAGGTGCGGCGGTTCCTGAAGGACTTGGTCGAGCTGAGCCACGACCTCGATCCCACGCGTCCGGCGGCGATCGGCGGCGCGCAGCGCGGCGAGATAGACAAGCTGGGGGACATTGCCGGTTACAATGGCGACGGGTCCGCGCTGTTTCCGGATCCGGGCGTTCCCAACGTGGTCTCGGAGCACGGGTCGCCCATGTTCGATCGCCCCGGCCCCTACGAGGCACCGTGGGGCGACTTGCCGTATACGCCGGGCGCGGCGAAGGGCGTCGAATACTCGTGGCGCCTTCCCTGGCGGTCGGGCGAAGCTGTCTGGGCGGGATTCGACCACGGCTCGATCGTCGGGCGCAGGTTCGGGTCGATGGGCGTGGTCGATTACTCGCGCCTCCCCAAGCGCAGCTGGTACTGGTTCCGCAACGCCTATCGTGGCGTGCCGCCGCCGGAATGGCCGCGTGAAGGTGAGCCGGCGGCGTTGCGGCTCACCTCCAGCAGCCCCGTGATCGAACGCGCCGACGGCACCGACGATGTGCACCTCATCGTCACCGTCCTCGATGCCCGGGGCCGCGCGCTCAGCAACAGCCCGCCGGTGACCTTGTCGATAGAATCCGGGCCAGGAGAACTGCCCACCGGCCGCACCATCCGTTTCGCCCCCGGCAGCGACATTCCCATCCGCGACGGTCAGGCGGCGATCACGATGCGCAGCTGGCAGTCGGGTACCAGCAGTCTGCGCGCCCGTTCCCCGGGCTTGGAGGACGCGGTGCTGACCATCGAGACGACCGGCGGCCCGGCGTTCGTGCCGGGCGTCACCCCGCTTGCCCCCGACCGGCCCTATACAGAGGCCAAGCGGACCGAAGCCGAATTCATGTACTTTCCCGACGCCGTTTTCGGGCGCGACAATCCGACGGGCGCTAGCTCGAGCGCTACAGGCCATGCAACGCGCCTGGTGAACGACGGCGATCCTGCGACTTACTGGATGGCGGCCGAGGGCGATGAAGCGCCCTGGGTCTCGGTCAGCCCGGAGAAGGTGATCCAGTTCCGCAAGCTGGAGATCACGTTCCCGCGTCCCGGCAACTACCGGTTCGTCGCCCAGGTCGAGAACGAAGACGGCGAATGGATCGACGTGGCTGACGAATCGGCCAGCGGCGACACGTCCCAAAAACGGGTCGTAGAAACGAAGCGGGTGATCGGTTCGCGTATCCGGGTGAAGCTCATGCCGCCGTCCGGCGCGCCGGCGGGCATTGCCGAGATCAGTATTCTGGGAGCAATGTAGAGTCGAAAGTGCGGGGCCTGCCGATCGGCACGCCACGACCAAACATCAGCGCTGAGGCAGGATGCTGGCGGCCGCACCGGCCTGGACATGCTTCGCTCGCCGAAAAATCGTGAAGGAATAGAAATGCGGGATGGCGGATCGTTTGCAATGTCGCTCCTGTCGGCAGCCGTGCCGGCGACCGCTTGGGCGCAGGAGCCATTCGTGCTGGCTTCACCCGATGCAGCAACGAGATCCGGATCGAGGTCGACAACGGCTTGACCCTACCGTGTCGCGCGCCGCGGAAAGATGGTGATCGAGGCCTCGCCGACGGGCCTCGCCACCGACAAGCGGACCGAGATACCGTCAAGAGCCGCGTTCCGGGCTCCGCCGTGTTGCCGACCGCTGATACGCGCCAGCCTGAATCATGTTGTGCCGCCGCCGGGAGCAAGGCGGTTTAGACGATCTCGAGCATCTCTGGAGCCTGCTGGAGGCGCGGAGGTGGCAGCGGATCACCGCCCTTTCCACCTGCCATCCCGCTTCTCGATGAACGCAGCCATGCCTTCGGCTCTGTCCTCGCTGGCGGTGAGAATCTGAAAGATGCGGCGCTCCATGATTAGGCCCTGGTCGAGCGTGGTCTCGAACGCGGCGTTGACCATTTCCTTATTCGCGATCGCGGCCATCGGAGGCATGGCGGCGATCATGGCCGCGGTCTTGAGGGCTTCTTCGAGCAGGTTCTCTTGCGGCACAACGCGCGCGACAAGGCCGCTGCGCTCTGCCTCGACGGCGTCCATCATCCGCCCGGTGAGGACCATCTCCATCGCCTTGGCCTTGCCCACCGCGCGGGTGAGCCGCTGGCTCCCGCCCATCCCCGGCGCGACGCCGAGCTTGATCTCGGGCTGACCGAACTTCGCGTTGTCGCTCGCAATGATGAAATCCGCCATCATCGCCAATTCGCACCCGCCGCCGAGTGCAAAGCCGTTGACCGCTGCGACCCACGGTTTGCGGGTGGCCTTGACAAGGTGGCTGGTCCAGCGGGCGAAGAACTCCTCATTGTAGAAGTCCGCCGCGGGCTTGTCGGCCATTTCCTTGATGTCCGCGCCCGCGGCAAACGCCTTGTCGCCCGCGCCGGTTAGCACCGCGCAGCGCTGGTCCGGATCGGCCTCGAACGTTGCGAAGGCGCTGATCACTTCGTCGAGCACCTGCGAATTGAGCGCGTTCAGCGACTGTGGGCGGTTGAGGGTGATCAGCGTGACAGCGCCGCGCAGTTCGGTCGTAATGGTTTCGTAGTTCACAAACTTCCCCATTCCTCTCTTCCTGGAAGAGCCACCACGATTGGCTTGCTCTCGGTCGTGCGTCCTCGCGGAAGGATGGGAATCCGGCAAGTCGCCGAGGACATCATCCGTCTGGTGTTGGGCGACATCGCAGCAGCCCATTAGGCGCGGCTACCCACATCATGCGATTGGAATGCTCGATTCCGGACAGTTCTGTCATACGGTGCGGTTAGCCCTCAGAGTGCCTCCACGATCGTGACGTTGGCGACGCCACCGCCTTCGCACATGGTCTGGAGGCCATAGCGCTTGCCTGCGGCCCGAAGTGCGTGGACGAGCGTGGTCATCAGTTTCGTGCCACTCGCGCCGAGCGGATGGCCGAGCGCGATTGCGCCGCCGTTAACATTGAGCCTTTCCGGGTCGGCATCGAGCGCTTTGAGCCAGGCGAGCGGAATGGAGGCAAAGGCCTCGTTGACCTCGAACAGGTCGATATCGCGGAGCGACAGACCGGCCTTCTGCAATGCTCTGGGAGTTGCGAACAAGGGCTCTTCCAGCATTATCACTGGATCGCCGGCGGTTACGGTCAGGTTCACTATCCGGGCCAGAGGGGTCAGGTTGTGGGCGTTGAGGGCGCGCTCGTTGACAACCAGAACCGCCGATGCGCCATCACAGATCTGGCTGGCGTTGGCCGGGGAAATCACGCCGTCTTCCTGGAGCAACTTGACCGAGGCGATGCTTTCCAGGGTGGCGTCGTAGCGGATGCCCTCATCCTCGAGGTGGGGACCATTGGCGGACATGACCGGCACGATCTCGGCGGCGAAACGGCCGGCTTTGGTGGCGGTCGCAGCTCGTTGGTGGCTATTCAGCGCGAAGCGGTCGAGCGCTTCCCGGTCGAGGCCGTATTTGGTCGCCACCATTTCCGCACCGATGAACTGGCTGAACGCGGCCACCCCATGGCGACGCTGGATGCGCTCGCTGACCGGACCGATGCCCAATCCGGCCTGCTCGTGCAGGCTCATGTTGGAGAACATCGGTACGCGCGTCATGCTTTCGACGCCCGCGGCGATCACCACGTCCTGCACCCCGGACATGACTGCTTGCGCGGCGAAATGGATCGCCTGCTGGGAAGAGCCGCACTGCCGGTCTACCGTGACAGCCGGAACGCTAACCGGGAGGCGCGAGGCGAGCACGACATTGCGGCCGAAGGCGAAAGCCTGCTCGCCGGCCTGGGTCACGCAGCCGACAATCACGTCGTCGATCACGGCTGGGTCGATTCCTGTGCGATCAAGCACGGCGTTGACCACCTCGCCCCCTAGATCGGCCGGATGCCAGTCTGCCAGCGCCCCCTTGCGGCGTCCGCCCGCCGTTCGCACCGCATCGACGATGTAGGCTTGGGTCACCTCATGCCTTTCCTGTAAAATTGGGCGCTCGACTTTCGCTCAAGGCCTGCAAGCCTTCGCGGCAGTCGTCACTTCCGCCTGCCGTTGCCATCGCCCGGGCTTCGCGTTCGAGTTGGGCTTCGAGTGAGCTGCACGAGCTGTCGAGCAAAAGGTTGCGAACGGCGCCCACTGCCCCCGTCGCCGCGCTCGCCAGGGCTTGAGCGGTCGAGGTTCCTTCCCTCACCAGATCCTCATCCGGCACGACACGGGTTATGAGGCCAATTTCCGCAGCTTCACGAGCCGGAACCCGTCGGTTGCTCAAGATAATATCCTGCGCCCGGCGGAGGCCGACATGCCTTGGCAAGAACCAGGTCATGCCGCCATCAGCCGACAGCCCTACGCTCCCATAAGCAGGCGTGAAGGACGCTCGCTCCGAGGCGATCACTATGTCGCCGCACATGGCAAGGCTCATGCCCGCACCAGCAGCCGGCCCGTTGACCAGCACCAGCAAAGGCTTGGCCATGCGCATAAGCTTGAGTTCGGCTTGGTGCAGCGTGCCCACCAGTCGGCCTAGATAGGCTGGAATTTCAGGGCCCGCCGAGACGAATGACCCGATGTCTCCGCCGCCGCAGAAGAGCTTGCCCGCTCCGGTCAGCACAACACAGCGAATTGCGGTATCGTTGTCGCACCGGATCGCAGCGTCAAGGAGCGCGTCGGCCATGGGCTGGTTGATCGAGTTCCCTGCCTCTGGCCGGTTCAGCGTGATTGTCGCCACGGTGTCGGACACCGTCAGCGCGACGGGTGTGGCGCTGACTTCCTGCGCTTGCGGCACCGCAGCTTCTGTCGCCGCTGGCGATGCTCTTCTTGTCACCGCGGGGACATCCGAATTGCTCCGTCGAGCCGAATCACTTCACCATTGAGCATGGAGTTCGCAACGATTTGCTCGACCATGAGGGCGTACTCTTCAGGCCGACCGAGGCGAGACGGGAACGGCACCTGTTTCGCCAGAGAATCCTGAACCTCTTGTGGAAAGCCCTCCATCATGGGGGTCAAGAAGAGACCAGGCGCGATCGTGACGACCCGAATACCATAGCGAGCGAGTTCGCGTGCTAGCGGAAGGGTCATGCTCGCAATACCGCCCTTCGACGCAGCGTAGGCCGCCTGACCTATCTGCCCCTCGAACGCGGCAACGCTCGCGGTATTGATAATTATCCCGCGTTCCTCCGTGCCGACGGTGTCGGCATCGTGGATGCGGGCCGCGAACTTCGACAGAACATTGAACGTGCCGAGCAGGTTTATTGAGACGGTCTTCGAGAAATCGCTCAGGGGCATAGGCTTACCGTCGCGACCGATAGCCTTGGCCGGAGGCGAAATGCCTGCACAGTTGACCAGGATGCGAGCCTTGCCGTGCACGCCCTCTGCCTCCGCGATGGCGTGCTCTACCGCGGCTTCGTCAGTGACGTCGACGGCGAAGAAGCGTCCGCCGATCGCCCTGGAATGGTCCTCGCCCAGTTCAGAATTGAGGTCGAACACGGTAACCTTGGCGCCAGCCCGTGCCAGCCGCGCTGCGGTGGCGCCTCCGAGACCCGATGCGCCGCCGGTGACGATCGCGGCGAGACCATTGATGTCCATCCTCAGTCTTCCTTCCTGGTTCAGTTCTATGGCCGCGGCAGTGGCCTCACCGCTGCTGACACAGCTCGCGGCGGCAGCCCGCTATCAGGCCCCCAACACCTCAGCTCTGGATCGGCCACCGCAGGACCAGCTTGCGGATTGAATTCACCATGCCTCGCTCCAGCACGGGCGGATCGTGGTCAGCGACCGTGAATTCCGGAATGCGGCTGAGCCACTCTTCGATGAAGATTCGCATCTCGAGCCGAGCGAGCATCGCACCGATGCAGCGGTGCTTGCCTTGCCCAAAGGCAGCATGGCGCACGTCACCGCGGTGGAAATCGACAGTTTGGGGATTAGGGAAGCGCCGTTCGTCCTGTCCGTGGAACATGGTCTGGACAAGGACCCGGTCCCCTTCCTTGAAGGTCAGACCCATATATTCGCAGTCTCGCGTGATGACGCGCGCCGTGCCGGTAGCGCCATAATAGCGCATCAACTCATCGATCGCGCGCGGGATCAGGCCGTAGTCGTTGCGCAGCTGATGGCGATGGTCGGGATTGAGAGCGAGGAAGCGCGCGATCACGCCCATCGTTGCCATGACCGTATCAAGACCGCCAAGCAGGACATTGAGGATCATCGAGTGGCGTTCCTCATGCGTCATCTCGCGATCGAACACGCGCGCGCGCATGATCAGCGAAATGACGTCGTCGCGGTCGCTCTCAGCCCGCTGGGCCATCAGCTTTTCGATATACTCCGCCATCCTGGTGTAGCCCCAAACCCGATCCTTGAGTTCAGGTGGATGCACGGCGGCATCCGCCCAGGTCATCAGGTCGTCCTTGTCGGTGCGGGGGAGGTCGGCGATCTGCAGAAAAATCTCTATCGGCAGGATAGAGCTGAACTCGTGCACGAATTCGCACTGGCCGTTCGGAAGGAAGCCTTCGATCAGTTCGATGGCAAGGTCGCGGATCGTCGTTTCAAGCGCCTTGATGTGGGCCGGCGAGAAGGCAGGCTGCAGAACGCCGCGATATGCCAGGTGAGCCTCGCCATCGGTTTCGAGCGGGATATTGATCTGCGGCTTCGAGTCCCCCGGCACGACGACGTCTCGCATGGAGAAGACCTCGCCATTGCGTTGGGCCGCGTCGATGTCCGCGGCTCTGGCAAACACCCAGTGCCCCCCGTTGCGGTCGGTCCAGAAGATATCCGGTGCTTCGGCGTGGATACGGCGGACAATATCGAGTTGGTAATCGCTGTCGATCGGCCGTGGAGGCTCATAGAGATCATAGTCATAGACGCGGTCGGCCGGAACATGGGCCGGCCGCTCGAACCACATTGCTTCGCTTGCCATTATCGCTCTCCCTTCCGCGGCATCAGTGAAGCTCCGTGAGCGCATCGGCGGAATAACTGCCCAGCTTGTCCCAGTGCCTTTCGCGCAGATCGCGCGTCCAATCCGGGTTCGTGATCATCGCCCGGCCGACGGCGACCAGATCGCATTCGCCACGTTCGAGCATGCCGGTGACGTGCCGGATGCTGCGAGGGCTGCGATTGCGGGTTTGTTCCTCGGTAGGCCGGTCGCCTCTTTCCTTGCTCGGCAAGGGATCGTGATCGAGCGAAATCGAGCCGACGGTGACGACAGGCTTGCCGGTGATCCGTTTCGTCCATGCGGCGGCGTTAAGATCGCTGCCGTCGAACTCAGGCTCCCACACACGGCGGGTGGAAACGTCGAATACATCGACGCCGGCCGCAGAGATGGGATCGAGCAGTTCGGCCATCTCCTCGGGCGATCGGCACAGCTTCGCCCAATAGTCCTGCTGCTTCCATTGCGACCAGCGGAAGAAAATGGGGAAATCGTCCCCCACGACATCCCGCACGGCAGCGACGACTTCGCTTGCGAACCGCGCGCGCGCCCGCAGGTCTCCTCCGTAACCGTCGCCGCGCAGGTTGGTGGCCGTCCAGAAGAACTGGTCGATCAGATAGCCATGCGCGCCGTGAATCTGCACGCCGTCGAAGCCGAGTTGTTTCGCGTACCCGGCACTGATGGCGAAGCCGGCGATCGCAGCGTTGATCTCCTGAACCGTGGCGGGTTCGGCGACCTGGGTGGGCGGAACCTTCTCGCCGAAGCTTTCGAACGGAAGATAGACTCCAGATGGACTGAGGGGCGCGAGGTCAGGATTGGGCGAGGCTCCTACTTCCCGCACCGTCCCGCAATGTACCAACTGAGGGATGATGCGACCGCCCTCAGCGTGGACGGCTTTGATGATTGCGGAATAGGACTGCAAAGCATCGTCGCCGTGGAGCCTCGCATATCCAGGATGGGCTTGGGATGTCGGATGTTCGACCGAAGCGACCTCGGTGATGAGCAGCCCGGTTCCGGCCCTGGCGCGTCGCTGGAAATAGTCGACATAGCCGGCTTGGGGTACGCCATCGTCATTAAAGTGCCGTCCCATGGCCGGCATGACGATCCGGTTCTGCAGGTGCAGGCCCTTGATCTCGAACGGTTCGAACAGGGGAGTGAGGTCCACCTCGTCAGCCTCGGTCATGACCGCTGATTGGTTCACCTTGATTGTCTTTCCTCACTGACCGCCGCCGCCGCGCACCGGTTCGCATCGGCGACTGTGCCTAATTCGTGGTCAGGGGCACCCGCACCGTCCGAACGGACAAGCCGATGAGCATCAGCTAATGATATTCGCGTCAGGGGTGGACCCGCTTAGACGGTATGGAGCGTGGGCATGGCTGTAAAACTGGTAGCACTAATGCGCATGGCACGCGGCGTTACGCGTGAACAATTCCGTGATCATTATGAAATGATCCATGTGCCATTGGTGCGCGAAATGATGCCGGAGATTACCGAGTATCGCCGCAACTATTTTCCGCAAACGACCGGCGGTTTCGACGTTCTGACAGAGATTCATTTCGCCAGCCAGACTGACTTCGATACTGCGATGGCCAGTGCCATGACGGGGAAAGCCAAGGAACGACGCGAGGCCGATGAAGCCTTTCTTTTCGACGTCTCAGCGCACGTGATCTCCGTTGTCGAGGTCTGCGAGTGAAAAGGCTGCCAAGGCCACCGACATGAGCGCGGGACCGAACGGCGATCTCGCAGGAAAATACGGGCCATGGGCGTTGATCTTGGGGGCATCCGAAGGGATTGGCGCAAGCTTTGCGCGCGAGCTCGCGCGGCGGGGCCTCCCTGAGGAGATCATCGATGCGACAGCCCGTAAAGTGGTCGCGGTGCAGGTACAGGTCGATCTCACTTCCGACGCTGCGGTTGCGCAAGTTCAGAGCAAGGTGGATC
>CBHCZH010000017.1:0-40121 GCA_965977975.1 uncultured bacterium | reverse complement strand
AAGCAGGCGCTCCACCACTGGAAGGCGCAAGGTGTCGATCTGTCGCGGATTCTGCATCAGGTCCCGGTCGAGGCCGGTGCGCCGCTGCACCAGACCATCCTGCAGGACCACGGCCTCGCCGCCGCGCTCGACAACGAGCTGATCGAAGCCGCCCGGCCGGCGATCGAGAACGGCGAGACCGTCGTGCTCGAGCGCACGATCCGCAACGTCAACCGCACCGTCGGCGCAATGCTCTCGGGCGAGATCGCGCGCCGCCACGGCCACGCCGGGCTCAAGCCCGACCAGCTGCGCGTCAGCTTCAAGGGCGTCGCCGGGCAGAGCTTCGGCGCCTGGGCCGTCCACGGCGTGACACTCGAGCTGACCGGCGATGCCAACGACTACGTCGGCAAGGGCCTGTCGGGGGGTCGCGTGATCGTGCGCCAGCCGAGTCATGTCGAGCGCGAGCCGACCGAGAACATCATCGTCGGGAACACCGTGCTCTACGGCGCGATCGCGGGCGAAGCCTACTTCAACGGCGTTGCCGGCGAGCGCTTCGCGGTCAGGAACTCGGGCGCGGTCGCGGTGGTCGAAGGCACCGGCGACCACGGCTGCGAGTACATGACCGGCGGCGTGGTGGTCGTGCTCGGCAAGACCGGGCGCAACTTCGCGGCCGGCATGTCGGGCGGCGTCGCTTACGTCTACGACCCCGACGCCAAGTTCATGGACTTGTGCAACCCGTCGATGGTCGACGTCCTGCCGGTCTCGGCCGAGCGCGACGAAGACGACGGTACCGGCCGGCCGCAGCAGCGCCCGAGCCACGTCGACGACATGGGCATGGGCGACATGCTGCGCCACGACGCCGAGCGGCTGCGCATCCTGGTCGAGCGGCACAAGCTCCACACCGGTTCGGCGCGCGCCAAGGCGCTGCTCGACGATTGGGACAACGCGCTCAGCAAGTTCGTCAAGGTGATGCCGCGCGATTACGCGCAGGCGCTCCGCCAGCTCGAAGCCGAGCGCGAAGAGGCCGCCACGGTCGCGGCCGAGTAAAGGTTACAGGAATGGGCAAGGAAACCGGCTTCCTCGAGATCGAGCGCCAGGACCGCAGTTACGCGGATCCGAAGGAACGCATTCGTCACTACCGCGAGTTCACCATCCCGCACAGCGAGGAAGGCCTGCAGAACCAGGCCGCGCGGTGCATGAACTGCGGCATTCCCTACTGTCACAACGGCTGTCCGGTGAACAACATGATCCCGGACTGGAACCACCTGGTCTACGAGAGCGACTGGCGCGAGGCGCTCGACAACCTGCACTCGACCAACAACTTCCCCGAGTTCACTGGGCGGGTCTGCCCCGCGCCGTGCGAGGCGAGCTGCACGCTCAACATCATCGACCAGCCGGTGACGATCAAATCGATCGAATGCGCGATCGCCGACCGCGGCTGGCGCGAAGGCTGGATCGAGCCACAGGTGCCCGAGCACAAGACCGGCAAGAGCGTCGCGGTGATCGGTAGCGGCCCCGCCGGCCTCGCCTGCGCGCAACAGCTCGCCCGCGCCGGCCATGCGGTGACGGTGTTCGAGAAGGCCGACCGTGTCGGCGGCCTGCTCCGTTACGGCATCCCCGACTTCAAGATGGAAAAGCACCTCATCAACCGCCGCGCGGTGCAGATGGAAGCCGAAGGAGTGACGTTCAAAACCTCGACCGAGGTCGGGGTCGACGTGTCGCTGAAGAGCTTGCGCGAAAACTTCGATGCGGTGGTGCTTGCCGGCGGGGCCGAGGAAGCGCGTCCGCTCCAGATCCCCGGCGCCGAGCTGCCCGGGGTGCGGCTGGCGATGGAATTCCTCACCCAGCAGAACAAGCGCGTCGCCGGTGACGACGAGACCCGCGCCGCGCCGCGCGGCACACTGACCGCGACCGGCAAGGACGTGATCGTGATCGGCGGCGGCGACACCGGCTCGGACTGCGTTGGCACCTCGAACAGGCAGGGCGCGAAGAGCGTAACCCAGATCGAGATCATGCCCAAGCCGCCCGAGAAGGAAAACAAGGCGCTGACCTGGCCGAACTGGCCGATGAAGCTGCGCACTTCCTCGAGCCACGAGGAAGGCGTCGACCGCGACTGGTCGGTGCTGACCAAGGAAGTGGTCGGCGAGAACGGCCGGGTCACCGGCCTCAAGTGCGTGCGCATCGAATGGGTCGACGGCCAGATGCAGGAGATCGCGGGCAGCGAGTTCGTGATCCCGGCCGACCTGATCCTGCTCGCGATGGGCTTCGTCGGGCCGAGGAAGGCCGGACTGCTCGCTCAGGCGGGCGTCGCGTTCGACCAACGCGGCAACGTCGCGGCCGACACGCAGGACTACGCGACCAGCGAGGAGATGATCTTCGCTTGCGGCGACATGCGCCGCGGCCAGTCGCTGATCGTCTGGGCGATCCGCGAAGGCCGCCAGTGCGCTCGCGCTGTCGATCAGGCGCTGATGGGGGTCAGCGAGCTGCCGCGCTAGACCCTGTTTCAGCCGGATGGAACAGGGTTTGGGCCGCCAGCAGCTCCCGCAGCGCCGCGAAGCAGGCACCGTCGATCGCCTTGCCGACCTCGCCCTCGATCACCGCCAGCGCCTGCGCTTGCGGCATCGCCTTGCGATAGGGTCGGTCGGCGGTCAGCGCGTCGTAGAAGTCGCACAAAGTGATGATCCGCGTCTCGCGACTTAGCGTCCGCTCGTCGAGCCCGAGCGGATAACCCGCGCCGTCGAGCCGTTCGTGATGCGCGGCGGCCACCTCCGCAAGCTCCGCGAACGGTCCGATGCGGCCGAGAATCGCGCGCGTATGCGACGCATGCTCGCGCATTTGCACCCACTCGGCATCGTCGAGCCGGCCCGGTTTCTCGAGGATCGCGCTCGATATGCCGAGTTTGCCGACATCGTGCAGCGCGGCCGCGCGACGCAGCGGCTTGAGCCGCGCGGGCAGCATGTCGAAACGCGCGCCGAGGTCATGCGCCAGGTTGGCAACGCGGTCCGAATGACCGGCGGTGAATGGGCTCTTCGCATCGATCACCTTGCCGAATGCCGCGGTGACCGCATCGAGGAAGTCATCGTCCACCGCGCGCTCGTCGCGCGGCGCAAGCGCGACGACTTGCGCCTCGAGCGCCGGCGAAGTCAGCTCGTGCCAGAAGTCGTCGCCGAGCGTCACGAACACGGCGACGAGCTCAGGGTCGAGCCAGCTTCCGGCGCGGCGGGCAACCTCGAACGTCGCCGCTTCGGGGTCGCCGGCTTGCAGGAAAGCGTCCGCGACCTGCGCCAGCAGGGCCAGCCGCGAAGGAAGCGGAATCGCTTGCCCTGAAAGGTGCCCAGGGCGGCCCGAACCGTCCCAGTGCTCGTCGAGGTGGTAAATGCCCTCACACACCCCGTCGCCGAAGCCGAGCTCGCGCGCGATATCCGAGCCGCGCGTGCAGCGCGCTTCGATCATCTCCTGCGCGATCGCCTCGCCGTTACGGAGGATGCGCGCGATCGTCGTAACCCGTTGGCGCAAGGGAGCTCTCGTCGCGGCCTTTTCGAGCACGAAGCGCAGTGACGCGGGTAGGCCGGGATCGATCGTCTTGTAGGCGCGCTTGAACTCGAGATCGTCGGCCTTGTAGAGTTCGTGCAGCCGCGCGGCATTGCTGCTGCAACCCAGATCCTTGAGCAGCGCCGCGTAGTAGACCGAGCCGAGCGGCCCGCCTTCTATCCCCATCGTCTGCGCGATGCGCGTCGCGATATGGCAGGCGCGCAAGCTATGCCCCGCCGGCTGTCCTTCGGTAAGGTCGAGCGCATAGGAGAATGCACCGACCAGCTCGGCGACCGGCAGCATCGCCTCGCGTTGCAGTATCAGCGGCTCGTGGATCATGAGCCGGTTGTGGCAAGGAAAGCTTGTCCGAGCCGCTAGGAAATGGGTTAACCCGCCACTTCCGCCTCATCCTCGTCGAGCGCCACGATCACGCGATCGAGCAGGTCGAGCAAGGCAGCCATATCGCGAGGACCCAAGGCCTCGCGGATCGGACTTTCCTCCTTCGCAACGACGGAGAATAAAGTCTCCATCATGCGCCGCCCTTCCGGCGTGACCACCAGCTGGTAGCGCCGCCGATCGCGCGCTGACCGGCCGCGTTCGACCAGCGCGCGCCGTTCGAGCTGGTCGACAATCCCCACCAGCGCCGAGCTGTTGAGCCCTGCACGGCGCGCCAAGGCGCTTTGCGAGCGGCCGGGATTGGCGGCGATCAGCGCGAGCACGGTCAGCGAGCCGGTCGGCAAGCCATAGGGCGCCGAAACCGTGATCGAGCGCCCGTGCAGCTCGTTGCGCAGCAACCGCACGCGCGGACCTACCGACCGGGAGAGAATCCCCCAGTCGAGCTCTCCTGCGCGCTTGCTTGCCTTCGCCACATGCCGTGGCTCGCACCGCGGCCGGACTTTTGCAACATCGCCGTCTCACCACTCGATCGCGCCGCGCCCATGCGCTTCGAGAAAGGCGTTGGCCTTGCTGAACGGCTTCGAGCCGAAGAACCCCGAATGCGCCGAGAGCGGGCTCGGGTGCGGCGAGATGAGCACCAAGTGGCGCGTGGTGTGCGCCAGTTCGGGTACTTTAAGCGCCTTGTTGCGGGCATGATTGCCCCACAGGATGAACACGCTCGGCTCCTCGTGCTTCGCCACCGCGGCCACCGCCGCGTCCGTGATGGCTTCCCAGCCCTTGCCGGCATGACTGCCCGCCTTGCCCGCTTCGACCGTCAGGCAGGTGTTGAGCAGCAACACGCCCTGCCGGGCCCAGCTCTCGAGGTTGCCGTGCGCTCGGCGTCCGATGCCGAGATCGCTTTCGAGCTCCTTGTAAATGTTGGCCAGCGAGGGCGGCGTAGCAATCCCTTCGGGCACCGAGAAACATAGCCCGTGCGCTTGGCCGGGACCGTGGTACGGATCCTGGCCAAGGATCACGACCTTGACCTTGTCGAGCGGTGTCAGTTCGAGCGCGCGCAACCGTTGGCCGCGCGGCGGGTAGACCGTCTTGCCGCTTGCCTCTTCGCGGGTCAGCCAGCCGCCGAGCCGGCGCGATTCCGAGCTCTGCAACACCGGCAGCAGCGCCTCGCGCCAGCTTTCGGGAATAGCCTCGCCGTTCGCCATCCGCTTTCCCCGTCACCCTGAACTTGTTGCAGGGCCCATCGTGCCTTCCGTTCAGCTCCGTGAGTGGGGCGAAATGGGTGCCGAAACAAGCTCGGCATGAAGCAGGGGCAAGAGGTCTAGCCTTTCCCTCTATCTCCAATGGTCCTAAGGCGCTGACGAATGGCAGTGCATTTTCATGAAGAGGATCTGCCCGCAGGCGCCCTGGCGCCAGGGCCGGTCGCCGTCGACACCGAGACGATGGGCCTTGTTACCCCACGCGACCGGCTTTGCGTGGTGCAGATCAGCGATGGGCTGGGGGACGAGCACCTCGTCCGATTCGGCGTTGGCAGCCGCTACGAGGCACCCAACCTCACGGCCGTGCTGGCCGATCCGGGGCGGGTGAAACTGTACCACTTCGCCCGCTTCGATCTCGCGGCAATCGAGTATTACCTCGGCGTCGTCGCCGCGCCGGTGTTCTGCACCAAGATCGCCAGCAAGCTGACTCGTACTTACACCGACCGCCACGGGCTCAAGGACATCGTGCGCGAGCTGCTCGGCGAGGAAATCTCGAAGCAGCAACAGTCGAGCGACTGGGGCGCGCCCGTGCTCAGTGACGCCCAGCGCGAATACGCGGCTTCGGACGTACGCTACCTCCACCGCATGGCCGCGATCTTCGAGGAGCGGCTGGCACGCGAAGGCCGCACGGCGATCGCGCAAGCGTGCTTCGACTTCCTGCCTGTCCGCGCGCGGCTCGACCTCGACGGCTGGGCCGACCGGGACATCTTCACGCACGACTGAGACCATGAGCCAGCAGGCCGACCAGATCCGCGACCGGCGCCGGCACTTCGCCCTGCCGGGCAGCTCGCTCGACAAGACAGTCAAGCTGCTCGCGGTTGCGTTGCCGGCGCTGGTCGGCGCGATCGCCGCCGCGATGCTGATCGCCCCGCTCGGCCCGCGCGGCGAAGTCAGCTTCCTGCTCGACCGTAACAAAGTGGAAACGGCGCGAGACCGTCTGCGCGTCGACAACGCCATGTACCGCGGCCGCGACGACAAGGGGCGTCCGTTCTCGCTGACTGCCGGCGAGGCGGTGCAACGCAGCGCGGCCGTGCCCGTGGTTGAACTCGCCGACCTGACCGCGCGCATGCAGCTGTCGGAGGGCCCGGCGGTTTTGCTTGCGCCAGCCGGGCGCTACGACATCGAGGACCAACTCGTCGCGGTCGACGGAGTGGTTCGTTTCGCCACTTCGGACGGCTACCGTATGGCAGTGCGCAATGTCGCGATCGACCTGCCGAGCCGAACCGTGACGGGCGCTGGCGGCGTCCAGGGCGCGATTCCCGCCGGCACGTTTTCCGCGAACTCCATTCGCGCAGACCTCGAAGACCGCGTCCTGACGCTGTCGGGCAGGGCCCGGCTGCGCATGGTCCCCGGCCGGCTGCGGATGCCGTGAGCACGGCCTATGCACGCTGCTCCCATCCGACTAGGATCGCGGCCATGACCGTCCGTCGCTCTTCGCTCCTCCGCCCCCTTGCCGGCGCATTCGTAGCCGTTTCGCTCGCCGCGATCGGGTTCGCCTCGTTCGCCGAAGCCCAGGCGATCGCCGGATTCAACTCGAACCAGCCGGTCGACTACGCCGCCGACCGGATCGAGCTGCAGGATCGCCAGAACCGCGTCGTGCTGTCGGGCGACGTGGTGATCACTCAGGGCGACCTCCGCCTCACCGCGGGACGTACGACGGTTTCGTATACCGACGAAGGGTCACTGCGCATCCAACGCATCGACGCAACCGGTGGGGTTACGGTGACGCGCGGCAATGAGGCGGCACGCGGCGCGGCCGGAGTCTACGACTTCAATCGCCGGGTGATAATCCTTTCCGGCGGCGTGGCGCTGCGCCGCGGCGGCGACACGCTCAACGGCGGGCGCCTGACGATCGACCTCAACTCGGGCCTCTCGAGTGTCGACGGCGGCGGTGCGCCGGGGGTGCAAGGCGCACGCGGACGAGTGACTGGAACCTTCTCGGTTCCTGACAACTGAGACGGATAGTCCAATTGGACGAACGGCCGGATTCCTGACCGGCCGTTAGCTCGGATCAGGGGCTTTCCGGCTCGCTGTCGTCGGTCAGCGCAATGATAAGTCCGCCGATTGCAAGAAACACCAGGATAATGACCAGAAGGGGCTTGCCGCGAAGCGCTTCGGACTCGCCAGCGGGCGAAGCGATACGCGCGGCCGGGTCCGAACCGATCGACTGAGTCGCGGCCGATACCGGCTGAGAAATCACGAGGCCGGGCAAGGCCAACGATGCCAAGAGAGTCTTCGTCTTCATTTGCTTCTCCCCGGAAACGAATGGACAGCGCGAAATATTGGCTCAAGGATTGATTACGAGGTATCCTTAGCGCGAAGGAATGGCAATGCTTTTTTTGCATTGCAGCATACGCTGATCCGCCGTGCAGGCGGACCCAGGATCCACGCAATTGTGCGCTTTCTCCGCGTGTCGGGACGCACCAGCCTTCCAGAGCGCGATGGCTTGTGCCATGGCGCCTGCCCTGTAACTGGCCAGACCAATGACTAAGATGATCAAGATCAGCCTTCCCGACGGATCGGTACGAGAGATGCCCGCGGGCTCAACCCCTGCGGATGTCGCCGCGGCGATCGGTGCGGGTCTCGCCAAAGTCGCGCTCGCCGCCCGCGTCGACGGCGAAATACGCGATCTCAAACGCCCATTTGACGGAGACGCCGAGCTCGCGCTGCTGACCGCTCGCGACGAGGCTGAGGCCCTCGAGCTAGCCCGCCACGACTTCGCCCATGTCCTCGCGGAAGCGGTTCAGTCCCTTTGGCCCGACACGCAGATCACTTTCGGCCCGGCGACAGAGGATGGCTTCTACTACGACTTTGCGCCGGGCGCGCGCGGCCCGTTTACCGACGAGGATCTGCCGACCATCGAAGCGAAGATGCGCGAGATCATCGCCGCCGACAAACCGTTGATGCGCGAAGTGTGGACGCGCGACCAGCTGATCGCTTGGTTCGAGCAGCACGGCGAGCGGTTCAAGGCCGAATGGGCGAAGGAACTGCCGGCGGACGAAGAACTGACGATTTACCGTTCGGGAAGCGACTGGCTCGACATGTGCCGGGGGCCGCACCTTCCTTCGACCGGCAAGCTCGATCCGCAGGCATTCAAGCTGACTCGCGTCTCGGGCGCCTACTGGCGTGGCGACCAGAAGAACGCGATGCTGAGCCGCATCTACGGCACCGGCTGGCTTACGAAGAAGCAGCTCGACGCCCACCTGTTCCGGCTCGAAGAGGCTGCCAAGCGCGACCACCGCAAGCTCGGGCAGGAGATGGACCTGTTCCACTTCCAGCCCGAGGCGCAAGGCTCGTGCTTCTGGCATCCCAAAGGCTACCTCGTGTGGCGCGAGCTCGAGCGCTACATGCGCCGCCGGCTCGACGCCGCCGGCTACGAGGAAGTGAAGACGCCGCAGCTGATGGACGTCAACCAATGGGAGAAGTCCGGACACTGGGGCAAGTACTCCGAGAATATGTTCGCCGTGCCCGACGAAGTCCCGCAGGCGGGCGGCGAGGGCCCCGTCATCACCGGCGAGGCGGCGATGATGGCCTTGAAGCCGATGAACTGCCCGGCGCACGTCCTGATCTTCAAGCAGGGGATCAAGTCCTATCGCGACCTGCCGCTACGCCTTGCCGAATTTGGCTGCTGCCACCGCAACGAACCGCATGGCGCGCTGCACGGACTGCTGCGGGTCCGGCAGTTCACGCAGGACGACGCGCACATCTTCTGTCGCGAAGACCAGCTGGTCGACGAGATCGTGCAGTTCTGCGACCTGCTCGACGCGGTCTACCGCGACCTGGGGTTCGAGGATTACGCCATCAAGCTGGCGCTCAGGCCCGAGCAGCGCTTCGGCTCGGACGCAGACTGGGACAAGGCGGAACGGATCTTGCGCGAAGCGGTCGCCAAGGCCGGGCGCGCGACTGAGCAGTACGGCTGGGAGGAGCTGCCCGGCGAAGGAGCGTTCTACGCGCCCAAGCTGGAATTCCACCTGACCGACGCGATCGGGCGCACCTGGCAGGTCGGCACGATTCAAGCCGATACCGTGCTGCCCGAACGGCTCGACGCCAGCTACATCGGCGAGGATGGCGAGAAGCATCGTCCGGTCATGCTGCACCGCGCGGTCCTGGGCACCTTCGAACGCTTCATCGGAATCCTCATCGAGCACTACGCCGGCAAGCTACCGGTCTGGCTGGCGCCGGTGCAGGCGGTCGTGGCGACGATCGTGTCGGAGGCCGACGGCTATGCCAGCGAGGTTGCTGCCAAGCTCCAGGCGGCAGGCATCCGTGCCGAGATCGACCTCAGGAATGAGAAGATCAACTATAAGGTACGCGAACACTCGGTGAAGAAAGTCCCGCATCTTCTCGTGGTCGGCAAGCGCGAAGCCGAGGAAGCAACCGTTGCCATGCGCACCCTCGGCGCCGAGCAGCAGAAGGTCTTGCCCCTCGATGAGGCAATCGCCATGCTGTGCGCCGAAGCGACTCCACCGGACTTGCGATAGCGGCCGGCTCTCGGCCTGAGGCTGAAAGCCGACGCCCGTTTTCGCAGGGGCAGGAAGGGGCGCGAGCGCTAGAAGGGCAGGGCTTGGCCGGCGAGGATCAGCGCGCTGGCGCAGGCGAGCACGATCGCCAGCCGCGCCAAATCCACGCTGTCGTGGAAAGTGTTGCGGGCTAGCGAAACGGCCTTGCTCATAGCCGGGAAGTGTCCGCCGCAAGGCTTAAGAAAGCGTTAAATCCGCGTTAGGGGCCTGCTGGCTCGAGCAGTGGAAGCTGCCCCCTCCGGTCAGTACTGCCTGCGCCGGAATCCCGACGGCCGCGCGGCCCGGGAACAATGCTCCTATCGCGGCGACAGCCTCGTCGTCGCGATACGAGCCGTAAGTCGGCACCACCACGACCTTGTTGCAGATCGCAAAGTTCATGTAGCTCGCCGGCTCGACGATCCCGGCTTCGTCGAGACGCCCGGGCGAAGGCACCTCGCGTACTGCCAAGCCGAAGTCGAGCGCCCGAGCCCGCGCGTCGGCATAGACCGCGGCGTTGGGATCGTCGGGCCCGCTCGGCATCGGGATCGCGAGCGTGCCCGGTGCGACGAAACGCGCGAGGTTGTCGACATGACCGTCGGTGTGATCGCCAAGCAGCCCGTCGCCGAGCCAGAGGACGCGGTCGAAACCGAGATGATCGCGTAACCGCCCCTCGATGTCCGCTTTCGACAGCGACGGGTTGCGGTTGGGATTGAGCAGGCACTGCTCGGTGGTGACGACGAGCCCGGTCCCATCGGTGTCGATCGCCCCACCTTCGAAGATCCAATCCATCTTGTCGACGGCAAGGCCGGCCGCCGCGGCCATCGTGCCGCCGACTTCCTGGTCGCCCTCCATCTCGTACTTGCCGCCCCAGCCGTTGAAGCCGAACCGGCGCGCGAAGCGGCGTCCCGTCTCGTCGAACACCACCAACGGCCCCGAATCGCGCAGCCAGATGTCGCCGTAAGCCTGCCGCTCGAACACCACGTTGCCGCGGACCAGCTCACGAGCGCGCATTTCGTTGGCAGCGTCGCGAACCACGAGCCGCACCTGCTGGCCGCTTTCCGCCACCGCATTGGCGAACGCCGCGATCTGCTCCTGCGCCGGGACGAGATCGTCGAGCCACAGCGACGCGTCATGCGGAAAGCCGATCCAGATCCAGTCCTGCTCGGCCCATTCGGCAGGCATGCGCACGCCCATTAGCAGCCTCCCGTGGCGACGCAGCTTTCGTCGCGGATGCGACGGAACTCGTCCTGCGGGTGCCAGTTCGGCCAGTCGTCGGTTTCCGCCAACATCCGGCCAAGCCGGTAGAACAGCTGCAGATCCTGCATGGTCCCGGCCCAATCCCAGTTGGGATCGTACTCGTCGTCCGGCCCGTGGTAGGCCTTCTCACGGTAGGCGGCTTCCCACGCTTCCCCCGCCGCCCGGCCGCCGTCGACCAGGTCCTGCCCGCTGTCGAGATAGAACATCGGCACCCCGCGCTTGGCCAGGCTGAAATGGTCGGAGCGGTAGTAGTATCCGGCTTGCGGCGAAGGATCGGGCGTCTCGACCCGGCCGAGCGCGGCGAGCGCCTGGTCGAGATAGGCGTCGAGTTCGCTCTTGCCGCCGCCGACCACGGTCACGTCGCGCGCCGGACCCGCGAGCGAGAGTGCATCCATGTTGAGCCCGCCCACGGTCTGCGCCAACGGGAAGATGGGATTGGCGCCATAGTACTCCGAGCCAAGCAGGCCCGACTCCTCGGCGGTGACCGCCAGGAAGACCAGCGTGCGCGCGGCCGGCCCGGCTTTCACATGCGCTTCGCCGAGCGCGACCAGCGCCGCCGTGCCGGTCGCGTTGTCGATCGCACCGTTGCAGATGTCGTCGCCGGCCGCGTTGGCGGTGCAGCGGCCAAGGTGGTCCCAGTGTGCGGTGTGGAGCACGTATTCGTCCGGTCGCTCGCGCCCGGGAAGAACGCCGATCACGTTCTTCGAGGCAAAGCGGCGGACCGTGTTATCGAACCCGGTCGAGGCGGTGACACCGAGGGGGACCGGCTTGAACCCCGGTTGCTTGGCCGCCGCCACGAGATCTGCCAGGTCACGGCCTCCGACGCGAACGATGTCCTCGGCGACGGGTTTCTGCACCCAGCCGTTGACCTGGGTCTGGTCGGCGCCGCCGTTGGCGCGCTGAGCATAAGCCTGCGGGCCGGTCCACGAGCTTTCGACGACGTTCCAGCCGTAGGAAGCGGGAAACGTGTCGTGGACGATCAGCGCCGCAGCCGCGCCCTGCCGCGCGGCTTCCTCGAACTTGTAGGTCCAGCGTCCGTAATAGGTCATCGCACGGCCGTTGAAGGGACCGGTCAGGCCCTCCTGCTCGTAGTCGGGATCGTTGACCAGGATCAGCGCGGTCTTTCCGCGCATGTCGAGACCGGCATAATCGTTCCAGCCTTTCTCGGGTGCATTGATGCCGTAGCCGACGAAAACGATCTCGCTGTCGTCGAGATCGGTGCGCGCTTCCTCGCGGTAGGTCACGCCGACCCAGTCGGTTGCGTGGGAATAACCCTTGCCGGCGACCCGCAGCGGCTCGTGGTTACTCGCGGTGATCTCGACCAGCGGCACGTCCTGGAACCAGCTGCCTTTGTTGCCTGGCTGCAGCCCTGCACGCTCGAATTGCCGTACCAGATAGGCGAGCGTCTTCTCCTCGCCCGGTGTGCCCGGTGCCCGGCCCTCGAACTCGTCGAGCGAGAGCGTCCGGGTCACTTCCTTCAAGGTCGCTTCGGACAATTGGCCGGGTGCGATTTCGGCAGAAGGCGCCGGCGCATCGCCTTGCGGAGTGATCGCGCAGGCCGCCACCGCAACGGTGGCTACAACGGCGCAGGACAATCGCAGCATCGTGGGAACTCACCTAACGAGGTTCGCAATACGCGGTCTTTGGCAAAGGCTCCCGCACCCCGCAACCTTGCCCTCGCAACCTGATGGATGCACTGCAAGGAGATGCAAGGGGATTGGCAAGGCGCGATCGAGCGGGCGCAGGCACACGCGCCGTTCCTCGAGATGACCTTGCGGCGGCAGCCGGCGCTGACGGGGCTGCTCGAACGAGGCGAGGGCGAAGCGGCGCTCGCGCTGGCGCGGCGAGCCGGCGAAGGCGCGGCCGATGTCCCCACCGCGCTGCGCCGCGAACGCCTGGCACTGGCCACCGCCCTCGCGATCGGCGATCTTTCCGGCGTTTTCCCGCTCGAGCGGGTCATGGCCGAGCTCAGCCGGTTCGCCGACCGCGCGGTCGACGCCGCGATCGCAGACGCCCTCGCTCGCCGCGTGCCCGATGCTCCGCCTGTCGGCTTCACGGCGATAGCGCTCGGCAAGCACGGCGCGGCGGAACTCAACTACAGCTCCGACATCGACCCGATCCTGCTCTACGATCCCGAGCGCCTGCCGCGGCGTGGCCGCGACGATCCGGGCGAGGCGGCGCAGCGCTATGCGCGCTGGTTCATGCAGACACTCTCGGAACAGACCGGCGAAGGCTATGTGTTCCGCGTCGACCTCAGGCTGCGTCCGGCCTCTGAGATCACCCCGCTCGCCATCTCCTTCGACGCGGCGCTGAGCCATTACGAAAGCTCGGCGCTGGCCTGGGAGCGCGCGGCCTTCATTCGCGCGCGCGCCGCGGGCGGCGACGTTGCGGCGGGCGATCGGTTCCTCGCCGCGATCCGTCCGTTCGTCTGGCGCCGCAGCCTCGACTTCATGGCGATCGAGGAAATCCGTCGCCTCACCGCGCGCATTCGCGATCATCACCGGGGCCCGCGCGAGCCGGGGCCCGGCTTCGATCTCAAACGCGGTCGCGGCGGGATTCGCGAAGTCGAATTTTTCGCCCAGACCCACCAGCTGATCTACGGCGGCCGCCTGCCTTCGCTGCGTGTACGCGGCACGCGCGCGGCGCTCGATGCGCTAGCGGCGGAAGGCGTGATCGCAGCCGAGGATGCCGAGGCGCTGGGCCGGGCTTACGACCGGTTGCGCACGGTCGAGCACCGCCTGCAGATGGTCCATGACAGGCAGACCCATTCGCTGCCCACCGATCCTGCGGCGCTCGACAATGTCGCCAGGCTCGACGGGCTCGCCGACGGAACGGCGTTGGTCGAAGAGCTGCGCGCGCTGTGCGCAGACGTCGCCGAGCGCTACGGACGCCTGCTCGACAAGCCCGTGTCGAGTGGGGCCGATACCGAGCGGCCCAGCGTTCCTTTCCGATCGCGGCTCGACCCGAAGCTGCGCGAGCGGCTCGTCGCGCATGCCGCGCTTTGGCCGGAGACCATCCGAAGCCTGCGCGGGGCCGAAGCCCGTGCGGCGCTCGACGCGATGCTGCCCGACCTGCTCGACGCGCTCGGGCAGGCGCCCGATCCGGATCATGCTCTCGCTCGCTGGGAAACCTTGCTCGCCCGACTGCCGAGCGCTGTGAATCTGTTCCGCCTGTTCGAGCAGCGACCGGGGCTTCTCGAGCTGGTGCTACGTGTGCTGACGCTCGCCCCGCCGCTCGCCGACGAGCTGGCGCGCCGGCCCGACCTGCTCGACCGCCTGATCGACCGCAGCGCGTTCGACCTCCCTGGCCCGATCGAGGAGCTGGCCGCGCGCATGCGGCGCGGCGAGTCGGGCGACGACTACGAGAACCGGCTCGGCCGCATTCGCCGCATCGTCGGCGAGGAGCGGTTCGCCCTCGGCGTTCAGCTGGTCGAGGTGCGGCACGATCCGCTCGCGAT
The DNA here is from genome assembly GCA_965977975.1 of uncultured bacterium. Lineage (GTDB taxonomy): Bacteria > Pseudomonadota > Alphaproteobacteria > Sphingomonadales > Sphingomonadaceae > Croceibacterium_A. The sequence continues at coordinate 25,746 of CBHCZH010000017.1, read as the reverse complement.
CGCGGCCGGTTTGTCGCGAGTCGCCGAAGCCGCGCTGGAGGTCGCGGCCGAAGCCGCATGCGACGAGTTCGAACGCGTGCACGGCAAAATGCCGGGCGGCGAGCTGGTCGTGCTCGGGCTCGGCCGACTGGGCGGCGAGGCGCTGACCCACGCCTCGGATCTCGACCTCGTCTACCTTTTCACCGGCGCGCTCGGCGCCGCCTCGGACGGCCCGCGGCCGCTGGGAGCCTCGCACTACTTCAATCGCCTCGCCCAGCGAGTCACCGCCGCGCTCAGCGTGCCGACGGCCGAAGGCGCGCTTTACCAGGTCGATACACGCCTCAGGCCGCAGGGCAACCAGGGGCCGCTCGCGGTCAGTTTCGACAGCTTCGCCCGTTACCAGCGCGAGCAGGCCTGGACCTGGGAGCACATGGCTCTGTGCCGCGCCCGCCCGGTGTTCGGCCCGCCGGAAGCGCGCGAGGAGCTGGCCGGGATCGTCCGCGGGGTGCTCGAAACGCAGCGCGAGCCCGCCAGGCTGCGCGCGGACGTCCTTGCGATGCGCGCCGAGATCGCGGAGCACAAGCCGCCCGCCGGCCCAATCGACGCCAAGCTGCTGCGCGGCGGGCTGGTCGACTGCGAGTTCATCGTCCACTTCCTGCAGCTGCGCGAGCGAACCGCGTTCCACCCCAGGCTCGGCACCGCGATCGGCGAGCTCACCGCCGCCGGGCTGCTGCCGCCCGAGTTCGCGGCGCACCAGGCGCTGATGGCACGGCTGCTGGTCTCGGCCCGTCTGCTCGCTCCCGACGGCCCGCCGCCACACGAAACTGCCAAAGCGGCTCTCGCACGGGCCTGCGACCAGCCCAATTACGCCGCGCTCTTGCAAGCGCTCGACCAAGCGCGGCATGGCGTTGCCGCCACATCGGCCGACGTGTTCGGCGAAAACCTGGAGATCGACTCATGACCGAGGTTGGCGAGACGCTGCCCGACATCGCGCTCGAAACCCCCGACGGAGGCACCGTGCGCCCGTCCGACTTCCGCGGCCGCAAACTGGTGCTGTTCTTCTACCCGAAGGACGACACGCCCGGCTGCACGGTCGAGAACAAGGATTTCTCCGCCCTGCTGCCCGAGTTCGACAAGGCGGGCACCGCGGTTCTCGGGATCAGCAAGGACCCGCCGAAGAAGCACCTGAAGTTCGCCCAAAAGCACGGCCTCGCGGCTCCGCTCGCGACGGATGCCGAATCGAACGGCTTGTCCGACGCGCTCGGCGCGTGGGGCGAGAAGAGCCTCTACGGCCGGCTGTTCATGGGCATGAGGCGGATGACCTACCTGGTCGACACCGAAGGCCGGATCGCGCGGATCTGGCCCAAGGTGAAGGTCAAGGGCCACGCCGCCGAAGTGCTCGAGGCCGCCAAGGCGCTGTGAGCTCCGTTTCGGAAGCGATCCGCACCGCGTTGCTGACCGGCGAGGCGCGGGCCAAGGTCAAGGCGACGCGAGCGCTGGTGCGCGCCTGGCGGCGCGGCGAGCTGGCGTGGAACTTTGACGCGCCGATGCCCGATCGTCCGGCCTGGCCCGCGGCTCTCGAATTGCTGCCGGCGAATCGCATGCCCAAGCGCGGCGCGGGCTCGCAGCGCAACGCGATCGCGCTGTGGCATTCGCTCGCGCATATCGAATTCGTCGCGATCGACCTCGCGCTCGACATGGCGGGCCGTTTCGGGGCCGAGGTCGGCCGCACGCTCGTCGACGGCTTCCTCGGCGTCGCCGCGGACGAAGCGATGCACTTCGCGCTCATCGACCGCAAGCTGCGCACACTCGGCTCGCACTACGGCGCGCTGCCCGCGCATGCCGGGCTGTGGGAAGCGGCCTACGAGACGCGCCACGACGTTGCCGCGCGACTCGCGGTGGTCCCAATGGTGCTCGAGGCGCGTGGCCTCGACGTCACGCCGGGCATGCACGACCGGGTGCTCGCCCAAGGCGATTCGCACGGGGCGCGGCTGCTTCAACGAATCCTTGACGACGAAATCCGCCACGTCGCGGAAGGCGCCAAACACTTTAACGCCTTGTGCGAAAGGGCCGGAATCCGGCCCGAGATTCACTGGAAAAGCCTCGTCGGACGGCACTTCAGAGGCCGCTTGAAGCCTCCATTCAACGACTCGGCGCGTCTCGCAGCCGGTTTGTCGCGCGAATTCTACGGCGCCATTGCTTAGTTAACTTTTTGCCCCGTACACCCCCAACACACGAGACGGCGGGGGGTTTCCGACCATCTCACAGAATAGTCACGGGCCGGGGGGCGGTCCGCCACGAAACAGCCACAGTGCGCCGTGCGAACTGTGAGCAGGACGGGAAAACAGGTCGCATGTTTTTCAAGATCGGTCTCGGGGCCTTCGCCGCTCTCGCACTGACCACCCAACCGGCGATGGCGAACGAGACTGCCACCGCCACGCAGATCACCGGCGCTATCGACGCCGCCCAGGCCGCGCCGACCGGTGACCGTGAGTTCTCCGAGCTGTTCGCGAGCTGGCGCTCGATGGACAAGACCGGCTTCGCCACACCCGCACCGATCGCGAGCGTCAACGTTCCCTCGCGCATGCCGCTCGACAGTGCCACGCTGACCAGCGACTTCGGCATGCGCACCCATCCGGTGCTCGGCGGCCGCCGCAACCACAAGGGAATCGACCTCGCGCAGCCGACCGGCACGCCGGTCTATGCCACCGCCGACGGCGTGGTCGGCAAGGCCGAATGGTTCAGCACCTACGGCAACTACATTCAGATCGAGCACGGCGGCGAGATGCAGACCCGCTATGCTCACCTCTCCGGCTATGCCGTCGCCGCCGGCGAGCAGGTTCGCAAGGGCCAGCTGATCGGCTTCGTCGGTTCGACCGGCCGCTCGACCGGCCCGCACCTGCACTACGAAGTGCGCGTCGCGGGCGAAGCGGTCGATCCAACCCCCTACATGGTCGAAACCCAGATCGCTTCAGTCAATCCGACGCTCGGTCGAGGCGGGCCCGAGTAAGCGTCTGGCACTGCCGATTCGAGAAAGGGCGCCCGGAATCGGCGCCCTTTTTTGTTGGCGATTGTATCTCTTGCAAACCCGCTACGGGTTGAGCGTGGAAAGCTCGGTTCCACACCACGGGCAAAAGTAGATGGCAAACGAGTGGCTTTCGGACTGCGGCATCCACAGGAACCATGAACCCATAGGACCAAACTGAACCAGCGCGTCGGGTTGCTCAGCCTCGGGCACTTTCAGCTGATAGCGGCGACTGCTCGACCTCAGAGTGCTGCAGCAGACTTCCATCAATTTTTTATTCCGCCAGCAGACGTTCGGCGATCCTGCGCACTTCGGGGCCGAGATCCTCGCGTTCGAGCGCCAGCGCCAGCGTCGCTTCGATGAAGCCAGTCTTGCTGCCGCAGTCGTAGCGGCGTCCGGCGAAAGTCACCGCATGGAAAGGCTGCTGGCCGATCATTCGCGCCATCGCGTCGGTCAGCTGGATCTCGCCGCCGGCGCCCTTCTCCTGACCCTCGAGCGTGCGCATCACCTCCGGCTGAAGGATGTAACGGCCGGAAATGATCTTGTTCGAGGGCGCCCTCTCGACAGGCGGCTTCTCGACCAGTCCACGCACCTCGGTCAGCGCACCGCTGCTGACACCAGGATCGATCACTCCGTAGCTGGAAACCTCCTCGCGCGGCACCTCGAGGACCGAGATCAGGTTGCCGCCGACTTCGGCGTAGGCCTCGACCATCTGCTTGAGGCAACCCGGCGTGCCGACCATGAGCTCGTCGGGCAGCAGGATTGCGAACGGCTCGTCGCCGACAATCGCGCGCGCGCACCAGATCGCATGGCCGAGGCCAAGCGGCACCTGCTGGCGAACGGTGATGAGGTTGCCCGGCGTGAACCGGGTCGCGGCGAGAATCGACAGGTCCTTGCCGCGCTCGCCCATTGTGGCCTCGAGCTCGTAGGCCATGTCGAAATGCTCGACCAGCGCCGTCTTCCCGCGGCCGGTGACGAAGATCATCTGCTCGATCCCCGCCTCGCGCGCCTCGTCGACCGCGTATTGGATCAGCGGCCGATCGACGATCGGCAGCAGCTCCTTGGGAATCGCCTTGGTCGCCGGGAGGAATCGGGTGCCGAGCCCGGCGACCGGGAACACGGCCTTGCGGATCGGTTTCCGGCTTGCCATCGCCGCTAGCCATAAGGACCGCGCCGCGTTGCGGTCAATGGAACTCTTGCGAATGAACCTTCACCGTTCCCGCGCGTTAGCGGGAGCGAAAGGAAGGTGGCACGATGGCGTTGCTCAAACTGGCCGCGCTCGGAGCGCTCGGCTACGTCGGCTGGAAGTACTGGGAGAAATCGCGCGATCGCAGCCCACCGGCTTTCGCCACCGGGCAGGAGCCGGGCGAGAACCTTGCCAAAGTACGCGATGCCGGGCCTCAGGCTATGGCCGACAAGCCCCGACGCGAGTGGACCACGGCCGACGAGGCGAGCGACGAGAGCTTCCCGGCGAGCGATCCACCGGCGACTTACTAGAGCGTATCGACATTCGGCACGACGGGCGGAGTGATTGCCTCTTCGCCCCGCCTTAGAGGGGATAGGGTCGGGGTGCTCGACGCTCGCGTTGACGCAAGGCTGCCCGAAGGGCAGCTTATCCAAAGCGGCTGGCGTGCCAGCCGCCGGAGGGCCTCGCTCCCTGTCCCCCACCCCTCCCCGCTGGGGAGGAAGCCGCTCTCGTCAAAGACGATCATGCTCTGGGCCGTGTCTGGCTAAAGCGTCCGGCCCAGCGAGATACGTGCCTCGCGGGCGAAGCCGAGCGCTTCGTAAAACCCGGCCACCGCCTCGTTGTCGTCCCTGACTTGCAGATTGACCTTGCCGCATCCGCGCGCGGCGAGCTCGGTGCAGGCATGCTCGACCAGCGCGCGCCCGATCCCGCGCTGCCGGAGCCGCGGGTCGACGGCGACGGTGTAAAGCCATCCGCGGTGCCCGTCGTACCCCGCCATGACGGTGCCCTGTACTTCACCGGCAGCTCCCTCGGCGACGAAGAACAAGCCGTCGTTCATCGCCAACTTCGCAGGGATTGCCGTGCGGGCGCGATTGCGCGGGGGGTCATCCGGGAAGCAGGCTTTCCACAGCACTTCCACAGCGGCGAAGTGCTCGGCCCGGTAAGGAACGATTCTCAAGGCATAGCCCTCGCGACGAGCCAAAGCCGAATCGCGCCGGCAAGGCCCGGGGCAGGATCGGCGGCAATACGCTCGGCATCGATCCGCGCGACCAGCGCGTTGAGCGGCACTCCGTCGCGCTCGGCCGCCTGCTTCAGCATATCCCAGAACAACGGCTCAAGGCTGATCGAGGTCTTGTGTCCGGCGATCTCGACCGAACGCTTCACGGGCGGGTGATAGGGCGCTTCTCGCATTGCTCCGAGCAGTGATGACAGTCCGATGGGCGCGGGTTAGGCTTACTGGATGCCGGCCGAATTGCCATCCCCGTGATCGACCGACGCACACTCCTGATCTCGGCCATGGCGGCCGCCGCTGCGCCGGCTCACGCGCGAACCGACTTGTCACCTGCCAGGATCGAGACGCTCGAGCCGGGCGAATGGCTCGGCAGCGATCCGGTGCGCGTGCGCGTCTGGCTGCCGGCTGGTTATGACGAGAGCGCGACCGCCCATCGCACGCTCTACCTGCTCGACGGCCAATACGCTTTTACCGACGACAGCGATGGCGTGAATTTTTCGACCGATCGCCGCGTCCAGCGGCTGGCGTCCAAGGGAACGATCCCTCCGACCCTCGTGGTTGCCATCGACAATCTGGCGCACCACCGCTTCCTGCAATACATGCCGCCAGCGATCTACGACTGGTCGAAAGGCGCGTTGCGCGAAACGATCGACGCCGAGGTCGCCCGGACGGGCGGACGAGCTCTCCTGTTCTCGCAATTCGTCGAGTTCCTGACCACGCGCCTGAAGCCCTATGTCGATGGCCGCTATCACACGCGGTCCGGACGCCTCGATACGGCGATATTCGGCGCCAGCATGGCCGGAGTGGCAAGCGGCGCCATATTCGTGGAGGCGCAGGAGACCTTCGGCCGTGCGGCCTGCATGTCGCCCAATTGGGCGATCTACAACGCCGACATGATCGACTATCCGCAATTGCTCGACATCTGGCCGGAATACTTCGCGCAGCTGGGAGGGCCGGCCGGAAGGCGCCTATGGCTCGATCACGGCACCCAGATGATGGATGCAGGGATGGCGCCGCACCAGATCGGAATCGCCAATCGTCTGACAGATCTCGGTTGGGAGCGCGGCTGCAACCTACAGACGCGGGTCTATACCACCGGCCACGCGTTCGCGCAGACGGCGACGCAGATGGATGAAGTCCTTTCCTGGCTGCTCGCCTGAGCCGGCCAGGATGGGATCAATACATGTGCTGCCCGCCGTTGATCGACATCGTCGAGCCGGTCACGAAGCCCGCTTGTTCCTTGCCGAAACCCGGGGCTACCGCGGCGCGACGCTTCTCCCGGGAATCTTGCTCGCTGCCTGGTTGGGCACGGCGAACGGTGTATCCACCGCCAGTGCGTGGCTGATCGCGACGCGCCGCAGCGGCATATCGGGATCGTCGAACGAGAACGACTGCGGGTTGTGGCAGGCAAAACAGTTCAGCGTGTCGCCCGCGCCGGGCGACTGCATGAACGTCTCGGCGGTCATGTTGGCAAGCGCGACGCTGCCGACGGCCAGGTCGTTCCATTGCACGCTCGGCTTGGTGATATCCGGATTCGTCGCGACATAAGTATCCGGCTTGAGCCAGGCCGTGCCGACCAGGAAGTAATACTGCTGGAAAACGCCGGCGTTCTTCATCGTCTGTTGCGAAGCGGCGTTGACGGCGGTGATATTCGAGGGCCCATCGGGTTGAGTGTCGCCGCCGGTGCGGTTCATCTGCACCACTTGGGTGATCGGCGAGAACGTCTGCGTCGCCTCGTCGAAAGTCAGCAGCGGCGGATCGCCCTGCTTGGCCGGCTGGTTCGGCACCAGCACCTGGTCCTGCGTGAACGGAGTGCCGGCGGCGTAGAAGGTGTAGCCCTTGGGGTCGCTTTCGTCGCTAAACTCGAACGTGCCGTCGGCGAACGAAGGCGAATTGTCCTTGTGCTCGAACGTGGCCCACAGGAACTCGGGATGGTGCTCGGCATAGCCGACGACATGCAGGCCGACGAGCGCGACTTGCGCTTCGACGTACTGCTCGGTCGCGACCACGGTGCAGCTGACCTTGGTGCACAGGTTCTTGAGCAGCGGGACTTCGGCGGTGGTCACATAGGCACCCTCGGGTGCGGCCTCGCCGTCCTTCAGCCGCAGCCAGGTCGCCTTGAACACCGCCGCGCCGCACTGGAAGTAAGCCTTGTTCGAATCCTCCGATTCGCCCAACTCGCCGCAGTCGGCCGAGGCTGCCCCGGGAGTGTCCGCGCCGGCATTGGCCTGGTAACCGCCGTTGACGATCAGGTTCTCCCGCGCGGTGGTGAAGTAGCTGTCGTTCATGTGCACCGAGGCGTAGACCGGATAGCCGTTCTGCCCGACCAGCACGCTGCCGTCGGCCTCGACGAAGGCAGCATCGTAGTCTTCTTGCGGCAGATTGTGCGCCTTGGTCGAGCGCGGCGTCAGCCGGAGCATGCCGCGCGGCGCGGCGGCGCCGTCCGGATCGAGCATCTCCATGGTCTTGAGCGACATGAAGCGCGGCTGACCGTCGATCATCGCGGTCGCCCAGGCGAAAGCTTCCCACGACCATTGCTGGAATAGGCAGTCGTCGGCGTCGGCGCTGAATTCGGTCGGGAACAGGGCGTTGAGCTCGAAATAGTCGGGCAGGCCCTCGGCCCAGCCGAAGCCCTCCGGACAGCCGCCGGCCGCCGCAACCTCCACCTCGTCGGTGCCGGCGCTGCATCCGGCCAGTACTACGGTTCCGCCGAGCACCAGGCACAAGACCAGGTGCCGCAGCCAATGGGCCCATCGCATCATCGTGGTATCCCCCCAAGACGAGCACGTCCGGAAAGGTCGGACGGCGTGGAGGAGCTTATTTCAGCAAAGCTTGTGCCGAGCAATCCAGTAAAATTACTCGCCAGGCAAAATGCTGAGCGGAGTCTGCAAATAGATCCATTTTGGTTTAAGTAACCGCTACTCGAAAGGGATCGGAATTTTCAACCACGATGGGCCAGCTGCGCTGCCAACCAAACGCGGATTGCTCCGGCTAGACCCGGCGGCGTCTCGGCCCGGATCCGCTCGGCATCGATCCGCGCAACCCAGGCGTTGAGCGGAGCCCCCTCGCGCTGTGCCGCTTGCTTGAGCAGCTCCCAGAACAGTGGCTCGAGGCTGGTCGAGGTCTTGTGCCCGGCGATCTCGATCGAGCGTTTGATCGGCGGAGGTAGAATTCGGCCATGTCAGCGAACCGTCATTTCATTCCAAAGGCGCACCGCGAGCCGATTCTTGCAGGCGTGCTCGGATATTGGCGTCAATCCTCCGATCAACCTTCGGTTTTGCCCACCAGGCGCATGCGGCAACGATGAATATCGTTGCCCCGAACAGGAGAGGCATGGAGGCCCAAAAATAGTAGTCAGCTGAACCATAGCCAGCCGACATTCGCGCACCTGTCGCGCGCGCCAGCAAGGGCCGTGCGTAAGGCAGAACAGGTTCGAAGACCTCTCGGAATGCGAACATCAGGGCTGATAGCAATCCAAAGGCCGCAGCGCTTCCAACGCCGAAGACGGCAATGTTGGTGCGTGTGTCCCTTCGGAACTGCGAAAAGCGCATAACGCTGAAATCTATGTCAACGTCATTTGGCCTGCAATGAGCCCAAGGCCGGCGACGGCAAAGCCGCCGCCTGACGTCAGACCGGCTCGGCGGCAAAAGGCTGCCGACCGGCTGGCCGAGCCGATGGCTGCCGGCTGCGCCGGCACCAGCACAGAACTCGCCGTTCGCGATGCGAACGCCCGCGTTCTGCACCTGCCCTGGTCAATACATATGCTGACCACCGTTGATCGACATCGTCGATCCGGTGACGAAGCCCGCATCGTCCGAGGCCAGGAACGCCACGCCGCGCGCGATTTCTTCCGCGTGGCCGAGGCGGCCGACCGGGATGCGGGCGACGATCTTCTCGAGCACCGGCTCGGGCACCGCGGCGACCATCTCGGTGTCGATATAGCCCGGCGCGATGGCGTTGACGGTAACTCCGAAGCGCGCACCTTCCTGCGCCAGCGCCTTGGTGAAGCCGTGGATGCCGCTCTTCGCCGCGGCGTAGTTGACCTGGCCGTACTGGCCGGCCTGGCCATTGATCGAGCCGATGTTGACGATCCGGCCCCAGCCGCGCTCCTTCATCCCCGGGAAGCACGCCTTGGCCATGTTGAAGCAGCCGCCGAGGTTGACGCGCATAACGTCGTACCAGTCCTCGAAGCTCATCTTCAGCAGCGTGCCGTCGCGGGTGATGCCGGCGTTGTTGACCAGCACGTCGATCGGCCCGACTTCCTCCGCCACACGCGCACAGCCGGCCATCGCCGCCTCGTGGTCGCCGACGTCCCACTTGTAGGCAGGGACGCCGGTCTCATGAGCGAAGGCGCGCGCCTTCTCCTCGTTGCCGGCATAGTTGGCGACGACGGTCATCCCGCCGGCCTTGAGGACTTCGCAGATCGCGCGTCCGATTCCCCTGGTTCCGCCGGTGACGATTGCGACGCGTGCCATATCCTGTCCCTTGCTGCCGTGTGCTGGTCTGACGGTCCTAGGGCCTGCCGCCGCAAAGAAAAACCCCGCCGAAGCGGGGCCTGGCGAAACAATTCAGGCAATCGGCTCAGAAGCGGAACTGGGTGCCGAGGTAGACGGCCTGGCTGTCCTGCTGGGCCGTTTCCTCGAGCGGGGCGAGACGGTCGCGTTCCTGCGAATAGCGCACGCCGGCGGTGACATCGAGGTTGCGCGTCAGGCGATAGCTGCCCGCGACATCGACCGCCTGGTCGCTGCGCGAATCGATCGCCCGCGGATTGGCTCCGGCCTTGGTCTCTTCCTCAACCGCGATGCGCGCGGCGAAGCGGCTCTCGTCCGGACGCGCGCCGGGCGACGGCCGGAAATCCGCGAGATTGGGAATCCCGGCCTCGCTGAGCGAGCGCGACAGTGTGGCGGGATTCTCGGTCGCCTTGGCGAAGCTCTGGTACCCGCGCGAAACGCCGAGGTTGAAGCGCGTCGGCGCGATCCGCACTCCAGCGTCGCTGGCGGCTTGCTCCTGCGCAGAAGCGATCGCCGAGCGGACCGAAATCGCGCGCGCCGCTTCCTCGTCGATGCGGATCGCCACGGTCACCGAGCGGCTCGCGCGCTCGGCAACGCCCGCCGGCGTGAAGCGCATCAGTCGGGCATTGCCGTTGCTCCGCTGAGCAACGAAGCGGGCGAGGCGCGGATCGACCGAAGCGGGCGTCAACGCCGCGAAGCTGCCGGTGGCGGGCAGGCTGACGTCACCGCCGAGCGCGCCAAGCGCAAGCCCGGCCGTGGGCATGGAGGCGAGCACGACGGCGCCGGCAGCGACGGACGCTGCCATGCGGCTCCGGATGCTGGCTCTCAACTTGCTCACACGAAAGGTCCGATCGCCCCTGTGAATGCCCTGTGGAAAAATGCAGCAGTGGCCTTAACGGTTCCTGACGCCCCGGGGAACCGCCCCCGAGTCTTTCCGCAGCAACAATCTAAGCCCGCGGCATGCCTTTTGGCCAGTGCCGGCACGGCCGTTAAGGATGCTTTTTGCGAACTGTTGCACCATGCCCACAGCGAGGTAGAGTTAAGCTGCGGTTCACTGCCGGGCGGCCCTAGTTTACCAAGCGGTCGCGTCCGACCTTGCCGCAGGGGCTTCTGCGGCTATAGAGGCGCTCTCTGGCCGCGTGGCCCGGGGCAGGAAAACAGGATCGAGAATGGCATTGCAGACCTTAGCCGCCGCCGTCATGCCCTCCGTGCGCAGCCTGACTCGCGCCTTGGCGCTCGGTGGTCTGGGACTGAGCCTCGCGGCCTGCAGCTCGCTCGGGAGTCCTTTCAAGAGCAGCTCTCGCGACCAGCAACAGGAGGCCGATCTCGCCGCCTCGAACGTGACCGCGATCGGCGTCAACTCGTATCTCTGGCGCGCCAGCCTGGAGACCCTGTCGTTCATGCCGCTGGCCCAGGCCGACAGCTCGGGCGGAGTGATCGTCACCGACTGGTATTCCAATCCGCAGAACCCGAACGAGCGAGTCAAGATTTCGGTCTCGATCCTCGACCAGGACCTGCGCGCCGACGCGCTGCGCGTCGCGGCGAGCCGCGAGCTGCTGCAGGGCGGCACCTGGGTCGCGGCGCCGGTCCAGGCCGCCACGGTGCAGAAGCTGGAGGACATCATCCTCACCAAGGCCCGCGACCTCAGGCGTTCCGCGGTCGGCTGATCTCGCTCCGTTGCCAGCCTAGAGGCCGGATTCTAGGGGCCGTTCATGACTGACACCCGATTCGATCCGTCGCAGGCCGACGGGCGCTGGCAGCATGCCTGGGACGAGGCGCGCTCGTTCGTGGCCGACAGCGCCAGCAACAAGCCCAAGAGCTACGTGCTCGAGATGTTCCCCTATCCCTCGGGGCGCATCCACATCGGCCATGTGCGCAACTACACGATGGGTGACGTGCTCGCGCGCTACAAACGGATGACCGGGCACGAGGTGCTCCACCCGATGGGCTGGGACGCGTTCGGGATGCCGGCCGAGAACGCCGCGATGGAGCAGGGCGTCCACCCCGCCGGCTGGACCTATCAGAACATCGCCGCGATGAAAGGCCAGCTCAAGCGGCTCGGCTTCGCGCTCGACTGGAGCCGCGAGTTCGCCACTTGCGATCCCGAATACTACGGGCACGAGCAGGCGCTGTTCCTCGACCTTTACGAAGCGGGCCTGGTCTATCGCCGCCAGAGCGCGGTCAACTGGGACCCGGTCGACCAGACCGTGCTCGCCAACGAGCAGGTAATCGACGGGCGCGGCTGGCGCTCTGGCGCATTGGTCGAGAAGCGCCAGCTCGATCAGTGGTTTCTCAAGATCACTCGCTTCGCGCAGGAGCTGCTCGACGGCCTCGACGAGCTCGAGGAGTGGCCGGAGAAGGTCCGGCTGATGCAGGAGAACTGGATCGGCAAGAGCCAGGGCCTGCAGTTCCGCTTCGAGTTGACCAACGGCCAGAGCCTCGAGGTCTATACCACCCGGCCCGACACGGTGTTCGGGGCGAGCTTCGTCGCGGTCGCGCCCGATCATCCGCTGGCACAGGACGTTGCGAGCTACAACTGCGACGCGGCGAAGTTCATCGAGCTATGCAAGCAGGGTGGCACGACGGCCGCAGAACTGGAGACCGCAGAGAAGCTCGGCTTCGACACCGGCATCGGCGCGGTCCACCCGCTCGACCCGAACCGCCGGCTGCCGGTCTTCATCGCCAACTTCGTGCTGATGGAATACGGCACCGGCGCGATCATGGCGGTGCCGGGGCACGACCAGCGCGACTTCGAATTCGCGACCAAGTACGGTCTGCCGATCGTGCGCGTCGTCGCCGCTTCGGCCGAAGCGGCCGACGCGCCGTTGACCGAAGCGGAAGCCGGCGACGGAGTCCTGGTCAACTCGGGCTTCATCGACGGCATGACCGTCGCTGACGCCAAGCGCGCGGTGATCGCGCGCGCCGAAAGCGAAGGCTGGGGCGAAGGCAAGACCGTCTGGCGCCTGCGCGACTGGGGGGTTTCGCGTCAGCGCTACTGGGGTACGCCGATCCCGTTCATCCATTGCGCCGAGTGCAGCGTGGTGCCGGTGCCGAAGGAGCAGTTGCCGGTCACCCTGCCCGAGGACGTCGACTTCTCGACCCCTGGGAACCCGCTGGTCCGCCATCCGACGTGGAAGCACGTTGCCTGCCCCAAATGCGGCGGCGCGGCGACACGCGAGACCGACACGCTCGATACCTTCGTCAATTCGAGCTGGTACTTCCTGCGCTTCGCCAGCCAGCCCGCCGACAAGCCGTTCGATCGCGCCGAGCTCGCCCGGTGGATGCCGGTCGAGCAGTACATCGGCGGTATCGAGCACGCGATCCTGCACTTGCTCTACGCCCGGTTCTGGACCCGCGCTCTCAAGCACATCGGCAAGCTCGACGTGGCCGAGCCGTTCGCGAGCCTGTTCACCCAGGGCATGGTCACGCACGAAACTTACCGCGCTGGCGACGGCAGTTGGCTCTCGCCGGGCGAAGTGCGCAAGGACGGTGATGACTGGGTGAGTATCGCCGACGGCCAGCCCGTCACGGTCGGCCGGGTCGAGAAGATGTCCAAGTCGAAGAAGAACGTGGTCGATCCGGACGCGATGGTCGAGCGTTACGGCGCCGACGCCGTGCGCTGGTTCATGCTCTCCGACAGCCCGCCCGAACGCGACTTGCCGTGGTCCGAATCCGGTATCGAAGGCTGCAGCCGCTTCGTGCATCGCCTGTGGCGACTGTTCGGGCAGCGCGGGGCCGGCGGCGCGGGCGCCGACACCATCGAGGACAAGCCGCTCGACCGGAAGGTCCACCAGACGGTGGCGGCCGTGGCGGAAGACATCGAAGCGCTCGCCTTCAACAAGGCCGTGGCGCGCATTTACGAGCTGACGGCGGCGATCGAGAAGGCGCCGCTTTCGGCCAGCCGCTCGAACGCGATCGCCACCTTGCTGCTGCTGATCGCGCCGATGATGCCGCACCTTGCCGAAGAAGCTCGGCAACACTTCCGTATCGGCATGGGCCTCGTCGCCGACACCGCCTGGCCCGAGGTCGATCCGGCGCTGCTGATCGAGGACGAAGTGACCATCGCGGTACAGGTCAAGGGCAAGCTGCGCGACACGATCACCGTCGCCAAGGGCCTCGCCAATCCCGAACTCGAGGCGCTTGCGCTGGCCAGCGAGAAAGTCCAGCGTGCCCTCGATGGAGCCGAGGTTCGCAAGGTGATCGTGGTGCCCGACCGGCTGGTCAACATCGTCGCATGAGGCGGCAGGCCCGCCTGCTGGTGCCGGTCGCGCTGCTTGCCGCGCTTGCGGGATGCGGCCTCCAACCGATGTATGCCGGCGGCGGCAGCGGCGCGGTCGCGCAAGGGCTCGCCGCAGTCGAAGTCGCCCCGATCGAAGGACGCGCCGGCTGGCTGGTGCGCAACGCCTTGCGCGACCGGCTGGCGCAGACCGGCGGTGAGGCGGCACCGCGCTATCGCCTCGACGTCCTGCTCGACGACGAGCTCGAAGGGCTCGGCCTGCTGACCGACGAGACGGTCGGGCGCGAGCGCCGCACGCTGCGCGCGCGCTACCAGCTGGTCGATCTTGCCAGCGGCGATATCCTGGTCGACGCCACGGCCGGGTCCGACGCGGGCATCGACGTCGTTTCGTCGGAATTCGCCACCATCGCCGCCGAGCAGACCGCGCTCGAGAACTTGGCGGTCGAAGTCGCCGACCGGATCGTCACGCGCCTGACGCTGACGCTCCGCACCCACTCGTGAAGGCGACGCAGCGCGACTTTAACGCCGTCGCGCCCCGTGCTGCGCAGCAGGCCCGAATCGCGTTCTTCTGCGGGCCCGACGAGGCCGGCGCCTTCGCCGCCGCCGACAAGCTCGCGGCGATGCTGCCCGATCCCGGCGAGCGGGTCGAGCTATCGGGCGCCGAGCTGCGCTCCGATCCGGTCCGGCTCGGCGATGAGGCGCGTTCGACTTCGCTGTTCGGCGGCACACGCCACATTCTCGTGCGAGCCAGCAGCGACGAGGCGCACGATGCGGTCAAGGTCTACCTCGAGGTCATCGACGCGGGCGAGGCCGAGGGCGCTTGTCCAGTGCTGATCGTCGCCACTTCGGCCACTGACAAATCGCGCACCGCCAAGCTGCTCGAAGCGCGGGCCGACGGGCTCGTGGCGATGTTTTACCCGCCCGATCTCAAGACCGTGACCGAGGAAGTGCGCCGCATGGCCGATACCGCCGGGCTCAGGCTCGGCGGCGACCTCGCCGAACGCATGGCCCGCGCGGCGGGACTCGACGTCCGGCTCGCACAGTCCGAAGTGACTAAGCTCGCGCTCTATCTCGATGCCTCGCCCCAGGCGCCGCGCCCTGCTGACGAGGAAGCGCTCGACGCGATCGGCGCCACGACCGAGGAAGACGGCCTGATGCCGCTGGTCAACGCCGTTCTCTCGGGCGAGGTCAACCGCCTGCCGGGCGAGCTGAGGCGCATGCGCGAGGTTTCGCTCAACCCGGTCGGCGTGCTGCTCGCGCTCGAACGGCGCGCGGCGCAGCTCGCGCAACTGGCGGCCCGGCTCGGCTCGCGCGGGCGGATCAACGAGCTGCTGGAAGCCGAGCAGAAGGCGCACCGGGTGTTCTGGCGCGACAGACGCGATCTCGCCGTGCAGCTCGAGCGCTGGACGGCCCCCAAGCTCGAGCGGCTGGTACAGCGACTCACGGCGCTGCATCGCGCGTTGCTGGCGAACAGCCAGGCTGCCGAGCTTCTGCTGGCGCAGGAGCTCGAGGAAATCACGCGTTTCGCAGGTAAGCGCTAGCCATGGCCCCGCCTCAGTTCCACGCG
The DNA here is from genome assembly GCA_965977975.1 of uncultured bacterium. GTDB lineage: Bacteria > Pseudomonadota > Alphaproteobacteria > Sphingomonadales > Sphingomonadaceae > Croceibacterium_A. The sequence continues at coordinate 10,229 of CBHCZH010000017.1, read as the reverse complement.
ATGCCCGACGGCCGGCGGATCGCTTTCCGCCATCTTCCCGGTTCGGGTCCGACGATAGTGTTCCTGCCGGGCTATCGCTCCGACATGGCAGGCGGCAAGGCGACAGCGCTCGCCGCGTGGGCCGAAGCCGAGCGCCGCGCCTGCCTCCTTTTCGACTATTCGGGCTGCGGCGAAAGTCCCGGCGACTTCGCCGAAGGCACGCTCGGCCGCTGGCAGGACGAGGCCGCCGCGCTGCTGGCGAGCCAGGTCACCGGACCGGTGGTGCTGGTCGGCTCCTCGATGGGCGGCTGGCTCGCGCTGCTGCTCGGCCGCGCGCTCGGTCCGCGGCTTGCCGGCCTGGTCGGGATCGCCGCCGCGCCCGATTTCACCGACTGGGGCTACACAAACGAGCAAAAACGGCGCCTCGCCGCGGGTGAGACGCTGCTCGAGGACAATCCTTACGGGCCCGAGCCGACGCCGACCCATCCCGGGTTCTGGGCCGACGGCCAGGCCCGGCGCGTTCTCGGCGGCGAGATCGCGATCGACTGCCCGGTGCGGCTGCTCCACGGGCAGGACGACGGCGACGTGCCGCCCGAGACTTCGCTGCGCCTAGCCCGGGCGCTGCGTTCACTCGACGTGCAGGTGACGCTGGTCAAGGGAGGCGATCATCGCCTTTCGCGCGAGAGCGACATCGTGCTGTTGCTGCGCACCGTGGGCGCGCTCGTCTGACCGGATTCTCCATGTTTTCAGCCCTGTTCCACTCGCTGCTCCTCGCCCAAGCCGCCTCGACCGCCGTGCCGATCGAGCAGGCGCGGCTCGACTTGTGCCGCGATCAGGCGCGCGCCGACCCCGCCACCGCGATGGCCGAGGCCGGCACCTGGCTGAGCGAGGTTGCCGCGCCGGAGACGAGCTACCCGCAGCAGTGCCTCGGCTATGCCTACACCTTGCTGCTGCGCTGGGATGCCGCGGAAAGCGCGTTTCTCGCCGCGCGCGGGGCCGAGCTCGAGATCAACCGCTTCCGCCGCGCCCAGCTCGCCGCGATGGCCGGCAACGCCGCGCTCGCCGACAACCGCCCCGATGCCGCACTGGCGGCTCTCGACCTCGCGGCGACCGATGCTGCCCTCTCCGGCGACGCGGGACTGCGCGCTGTGATCGAGACCGACCGGGCGCGCGCAATGGTGATGCAGGGCAGGGAAGGTGAGGCGGAAGCCGTGCTGGCTGCAGCGCGCAGCTTCGATGCGCAAAACGCGCTCGCCTGGCTGCTCTCGGCCACGCTGGCACGCCGTCTCGGCAAATTGGAGGAGGCACAGGGCTTCATCGAGACGGCTTCGGCGCTTTCGCCCGACTATCCCGAAGTCGGGCTGGAAGCCGGGGTGATCGCGATGCTGCAGGGCCGTGAGGAAGCGGCCCAAGCGAGCTGGGAATCGGTGGTCGCCATTGAACCCGGCAGCGAAGCCGCCGTCACCGCGCGCGGCTACTTGGCGCAGCTTGCCGAGCTAGCGGCGGAGCCCCCGTCGGCGGAATGATCCCGCTCTCGGTCCTCGACCTGGTGCCGATCCGCGAAAACGGCACGCTTTCCGAAGCGCTCGACGAGACGGGGAGGCTCGCAGCTACGGCCGAGCGTGCCGGCTACAAGCGCTTCTGGGTCGCAGAGCATCACGCCACCACCGGTGTGGCCGGCGGAGCGGCTTCGGTCGTGCTCGCGCATATCGGCCATATGACCTCGACGATCCGCATCGGCGCGGGCGGGATCATGCTGCCCAACCACAACCCGTTCGTGATCGCCGAGCAATTCGGGACTCTCGACGGGCTGTTCCCGGGCCGCGTCGACCTCGGCCTGGGCCGAGCGCCCGGCGCCGCCGGCATCGTCGCCCAGGCGCTGCGCAAGAACCTGCACCAGGCGGCCGAACACTTTCCGCAGGACGTCGTCGAGCTGCGCGCGCTGCTGACCGGCGAGATCGAGCTGCCGATCGTCGCCACACCGGGCCTCGGCGCGCAAGTCGAGCTGTGGATGCTCGGCTCGAGCCTGTTCGGCGCGCAGCTCGCGGCGCGGCTCGGCATGCCTTATGCCTTCGCCAGCCATTTCGCGCCCGATCAACTCGACGCCGCCCTTGTCGCCTATCGGTCCCAGTTCCGGCCTTCGGCCCATCTCGACAGGCCGCATGCGATGGCGGCGATGACCGTGATCGCGGCCGCTACCGACGAGGAGGCCGAGCTGCTCGCCTCCTCGCAGGACCAGGCCTTCGTCCGCCTGCGCAGCGGCGATCCGGGCCAACTGCCGCCGCCCGTGCCCGGCTATCGGGCCGGTCTGCCCGAAAGCGCGCGGGCCATGCTCGATCGTCTCGGCCAGGCGCGGGCGGTCGGCTCACCCGGGACGATCGGCGAGCGGATCGGCCGCTTCGTCGAGCGCACCCAGGCCGATGAGCTGATCGTCTCGGGCGCGACGTACGATCCCGCCGCACGCCGTCGTTCGCTTGAACTGATTCAGGAAGCCATATCCGGGAAAGCCGTTTCATAGGAAACCGGATTGGGCTTCCCCGCGCGCCTGTTCCCTGTATGAGGCGCAGGAACGAGCGCCCGAGCCGGACCGTTGACCGGCGAGAGGGACTGACGGGAGACTTCGCGCATGGCGACCGCGCGGCGGCAGGATGAAAGCTCGGCGGATCTGTCCGCCGCCGACCGAAAGCTGGCACGCGAACTGCGCGAACGCCTCGCCGATTCGCTCCTGCCGGGCGAGCCTCCGCTCTCGCCGGCGCGGCTCGACGAAGCGGCTGCGTTCGTGCTCGAGGCGGCCCGTGTCCGGCGCGAGGGCGAAGCCGCCCTGGTGGTGCGATCCGCCACGGGCAACCGGCGCTGCACGCGCATCGCCATTGTCAATCGCGACATGCCGTTCCTGGTCGACTCGATCGCCGCCACGATCGCGTCGCAGGGCCTGGCGATCGACGTGCTGATGCATCCGATCCTGCCGGTCGAGCGCAACGCCGACGGGCTCCTTACCCGGCTGCCCGGCAAGGAGGGCAAGACCACCCGGCCCGAATCGCTGATCTACCTCGAGACCGAGCGCACCGACGCAAAGCTGCGCCGGGTGCTGGAGAACGAACTCGCGATGACGCTCGCCGACGTCCGCGCCGCCGTCGCGGACTGGCCGGCCATGCGCGAGCTGATCGAGGAAGACGCCGCGCGCGCCTCCGATCCCGAAGGCGCCGAGCTGCTACGCTGGTTCGGCGACGGGATGCTGACCCAGCTCGGCCACGTGACTCGCAAGCGCGACGGCAGCGAGCGCCAGCGGCTCGGCATTTGCCGAAAGAGCGCGCAAGAGCTGGCCGCAGGCGACACCTACGAACGCGCTTTCGCTTGGTTCGACAAGGGCGGGCGCTCGCCCTTGATCGTCAAGGCCAACCGGCTGTCGCGCGTGCATCGCCGCGTGCCGCTCGATCTGTTCATGGTGCCGCTTGTCGAGGACGGGCAGTTGGCGGGACTTTCGGTCCACGCTGGAATCTGGACCAGTGCCGCGCTGGCCACTCCCCCCGAACAGGTGCCGGTGCTTCGGCGCCATCTCACCGAGATCGGCAGCGAGCTGGCGTTCCAGCGCGGCAGCCACGACGCCAAAGCGCTGGTCCACGCCCTGACGGCGCTGCCGCACGATCTCGTGATCGGCTTCTCGCACGAGGATCTCGCTCGTGTGGCAACCGCGATGATGGCGCTCACCGACCGTCCGCGCCCGCGCCTCGCGCTGGTCATGGCGCCCCTCAAGCGGCATTTGTTCGCGTTCGTCTGGCTGCCGCGCGATCTGATGTCGACCGCGATACGGCTGCGCATCGAGGAACTGCTCGAAAGCTCGACGGGCGCCGACACGCTCGATTGGAGCCTTCAGATCGAGGGCGGCACCCTCGCCATGCTGCGCTACGTGCTCGACTTCCGGGGTCGCGCCAGCAACCCCGACGCAGCGGCGATCGACGCGCGGCTGCAGGAGATGCTGCGTGGCTGGAGCGATGCGGTCGAGGCGGCGCTCGCCGAACTCGGCGAGCCCGGTCGCGCCGCGGCGCTCGCCGCCCGCTATGCGGACGCGTTTCCGCAAGGCTATCGCGCGGCTTACGGTGCGGTCGAGGCCGCGCGGGACATCGAGCGAATGCGGCGCCTTGCCGCCGGCGAGGGGGACCGGCCGCTGCGCCGCGACGCGCGGCTCTATCGCCACGAAGGCGACCCTGCCGATCAGCTCCGGCTCAAGATCTACCAGCTCGGCGGGGCGATGCCGTTGTCCGATGCAGTGCCCGCGCTCGAGAACTTCGGCTTTCATGTGCTGTCCGAGCACCCGACCGAACTCGCAGGCGCCGACCCCGGCACGATCCACGACTTCCGGCTCGGTCTGCCGCGCGGCGAGCACGCTGCGCCCTTGCTGGATCGTGCCGAGGCGATCGAATCCGCCATCGGCGCGGTGCTTAACGGCCGGGCAGAGGACGACGTGTTCAACCGGCTGATCGTCGGCACCGCGCTCGCCGCCCGGGAAGCCGACTGGCTGCGCGCGTTCTACCGTTACCTGCGGCAGGCAAGCGTGGCCTTCACGATCTATACCGTGGTCGAGGCGCTGCGCAGCGCACCGGCCGGTACACGCGCGCTGATCGAATTGTTTCGGGTATGGCACGATCCGGCGTTCGCCGGTGATCGCGCTGCCGCCGCGAATCAGGCCGAGGCGGCGATCCGGGCCGGCCTGGCAGGCGTCGCCGCGATCAACGACGATCGCATCCTGCGCCTCTATCGCTCGGTCGTCCTCGCGATCCTTCGCACCAACGCGTTCGCGCCGGCCGGCGCCGAAGCGCTCGCCTTCAAGTTCGATTCGGCGCTGGTCCCGAACCTGCCCAAGCCCGTGCCGTGGCGTGAGATCTTCGTCTATTCGCGCCGGGTCGAGGGCATTCATTTGCGCGCCGGCCCGGTCGCGCGCGGCGGCATCCGCTGGTCCGACCGGCGCGACGACTTCCGCACCGAAGTGCTCGGGCTGATGAAGGCGCAGCGGGTCAAGAACGCCGTCATCGTGCCGACCGGCGCGAAGGGCGGGTTCTATCCCAAACGTCTTCCGGACCCGGCCGAAGACCGCGACGCCTGGGCGACGGAAGGCAAGGAAAGCTACAAGCTGTTCATCCGCTCGCTGCTCTCGGTCACCGACAACATCGTGCGCGACAAGGTCGTCCATCCGGCGGCCGTGGTGATCCACGACGGCGAGGACCCGTACTTCGTGGTGGCGGCCGACAAGGGCACCGCGACGTATTCCGACACCGCCAACGCGATAGCCGCCGAGCACAATTTCTGGCTCGGCGACGCTTTCGCCAGCGGCGGATCGAAGGGATACGATCACAAGGCGATGGGCATCACCGCGCGCGGCGCGTGGCTTTCGGTGCAGCGTCATTTCCTCGAGATCGGCGTCGACGTCCAAAAGGACCCGGTGCGCGTCGCCGGCTGCGGCGACATGTCGGGCGACGTGTTCGGCAACGGCATGTTGCTGTCGAAAGCGATCCGGCTCGTCGCCGCGTTCGATCACCGCCACATCTTCATCGACCCCGATCCCGACCCGTCAGCGAGCTGGAAGGAGCGCAAGCGGCTGTTCAAGCTGCCGCGTTCGAGCTGGGCCGACTATGCGGACAAGCTGGTCAGCAAGGGCGGCGGCGTGTTTCCGCGCACGCTGAAATCGATCCCGCTCTCGCGCGAGGCGCGCGAAACGTTGGGTGTGGATGCGGCGGAGCTCGATCCCGAGACCCTGATCAACGCGATCCTCAAGGCGCCGGTCGACCTCCTGTGGTTCGGGGGCATCGGCACGTACATCAAGGCGAGCGGCGAAAGCCACGCCCAGGTCGGCGACCCGGCCAACGACGCCTTGCGCGTCAGCGGCGACGAGGTGCGCGCCAAGGTGATCGGCGAGGGCGCCAATCTTGGCGTTACTCAGGCCGGCCGCATCGAGTTCGCGCTGCGTGGGAAAGAGGGTGGGGGCGGCCGCATCAACACCGACTTCATCGACAATTCGGCCGGCGTCGATTGCTCGGACAACGAGGTCAACATCAAGATCGCGCTCGAGGCCGCCAAGCGTGCCGGGCAGCTGTCGGAGGTGCGCCGGATCGAGGTTCTCGAAGCGATGACCGACGAGGTCGCCGCGCTCGTGCTCGAGGACAACCGGCTGCAGGCGCTGGCGCTTTCGATCGCCGAGCGCGGTGGGCCGCGGGCGGTAGCCTCGCAATTGCGGCTGATCGAGATGCTCGAAGAGAGCGGCGATCTCGACCGTCGCACCGAAGGGCTCGCCGACGGCGACGCGCTCGCTCGCCGCGCGATCGAGGGGCGCGGGCTGACCCGGCCGGAGCTGGCAGTGTTGCTGTCGAGCACCAAGCTGGTGCTGCAGGCCGCGATCGAGGCGAGCGATCTCGCCGGCGATACCGAAGCCGAGCAGTTGCTGCTCGGCGACTTCCCCGAAACCATGCGCGGACCCTTCCGCAAGCGCATCCTGACGCATCGCCTGCGCCGCGAGATCGTCGCCACGGCGATCGCCAACAAGATCGTCAACCGCATGGGCATGGTCCATCCGTTCGAGCTCGCGGAAGAGGAGGGGGCCGGGCTGGACCGCGTCGCCGCCGCCTTCGTCGGCGCCTGCCGACTGCTCGGCATGGACGCGGTCTGGACAGCCATCGAAGACGCCAAGATGCCGGAAGGAGCGCGGCTCCAACTGTTCGAGCGCGCCGCGGCGGCGCTGCGCGGCCACATGGCGGACCTGCTGCGCGCGGACGGCACACTTCATAGCCCTTCGCACCTGATCGGCGAGGTCGCGCCGGGCGTCGCCGAGCTGGTCGATCACGTCGACGACCTGCTTGCCGACGAGGCGCGCGGGCATGCCCAGGCGATCGCCGCCGACCTGGTCGAGGACGGCGCTCCGTCCAAGGTCGCCGCGATGGTCGCCAAGCTGTTCGCGGTCGACGGCGCGATCGGGCTGGCGCGGCTCGCCAAGGACACGGGCATTGCGCCGGTTCGGCTGACCCAGGCGTTCAGCGATCTCGGCGAGCGGCTCGGACTCGACTGGGCTCAGCAGAAGGCCTCGGTGGCGGTTCCGTCCGACCCGTGGGAGCGGCTCCTGGTTGCAGGCCTCGCGCGCGATTTTCAGCAGATGCGCTTCGAGTTTATCCGCGGCCTCGCCGGCGGCCGGCGCGGCGCCGATCCTGTAGCGCTGATCGAGCGATGGGCCCTTGCCCACGAGCCGGCGATTCGCCAGTTTCGGGCGATGATCGGGCGCGCGCAGGGCGCGTCGGCGCTCGCGCCCGCCGTGCTGGCGCAGATCGCCAGCCAGGCACGCAATCTATTGCAGCGCTGACGCAGTAACGCCAAGAGAAGCCCATGGCGTCGGATATCGTTATCGTCGGCACGGGCCACGGCGGCGCACAAGCCGCGATCGCGCTTCGCCAGCACGGCTTTACGGGCTCGATCCTGATGATCGGACGCGACAGCGAGCCGCCCTACGAACGCCCGCCGCTGTCGAAGGACTACCTCGCCGGCGAGAAGCCGTTCGAGCGGATGCTGATCCGCCCGCGCGAGTTCTGGGCCGAGCGTCAAGTCGAGCTCATGCTGGAGACCAACGTCAGCAAGCTCGACCCGGCGGCAAAGGAGCTGACCGTTTCGGGCGGCGAGACGGTGAGCTACGGCACGCTGATCTGGGCCGCGGGTGGCGATGCGCGGCGGCTGTCATGCCCCGGCGCGCAGCTCGCCGGCATCCATGCCGTGCGCGACAAGGCCGATACCGACGGGCTCTGCGCGGACCTTGCCGCCGGAGCCAAGCGCGCCGTCGTCATCGGCGGCGGGTACATCGGGCTCGAGGCGGCGGCCGTGCTGAGAAAGCTCGGCTGCGAGGTCACGGTGGTCGAAATGCTCGACCGCGTGCTCGCACGGGTTGCGGGCGAGGACTTGTCGCGGTTCTACGAGGCCGAGCACCGCGCGCACGGCGTGGATATCCGCCTCGAGACCGGGCTCGAAGCGATCGAGGGCGAGGAACGTGTCACTGGCGTCCGGCTCGCGGGCGGCGACGTCATCGCCTGCGAAATCGTCATCGCCGGAATCGGCATCGTCCCGTCGGTCGGCCCGCTGATCGCGGCCGGCGCTGCGGGGGCCAACGGGGTCGAGGTCGACCCGTTCTGCCGCACCAGCCTGCCCGACGTCTACGCGATCGGTGACTGCGCCGCGCATGCCAGCCCTTACGCGGGCGGCGCGGTGATCCGGCTCGAAAGCGTGCAGAACGCCAACGACATGGCCAACACCGCGGCAAAGGCGATCTGTGGCGATCCGCAGGCTTACGAGGCGGTGCCGTGGTTCTGGTCCAACCAGTACGACTTGCGCTTGCAGACGGTCGGCCTCAGCCTGGGCCATGACGCCACCGTGCTGCGCGGCGATCCGGCGGAGCGCAGCTTCTCTGTGGTTTACCTGAGAGGCGGCCAGGTCGTTGCGCTCGACTGCGTCAACAGGACCAAGGACTACGCCCAGGGCCGCAAGCTGGTGGAAGCCCGCGTCGCGATCTCGCCCGAAGCCCTGCTCGGGGCGGAGGCGCTCAAGGATCTGCTGTAAGCCGGCCGAACGCCCACTCGGCGGCCTCGGCCACGACCGGGTCGGGATCGCCGCGCAACGCCCTGACGGACTCCGCCAACGTCGCATTTGCGCTGTTCCCGGCGGCGATAAGGCAATTGCGTACGAACCGGTCGCGACCGATACGCTTGATCGGCGAGCCCGAGAACAGTTGCCGGAAGCCCGCGTCGTCGAGCGCGAGCAGCTCGGCGAGGCGTGGCGCCGCGAGCTCGGCGCGCGGCAGGAACGCGCGGTGGCGCGCGGCGGTTTGGGCAAACTTGTTCCATGGGCACACCGCCAGGCAATCGTCGCAGCCGTAGATTCGATTGCCGAGCGCGGCGCGGAACTCCTCGGGGATTGGGCCTTTGTGCTCGATCGTCAGGTAGGAAATGCAGCGCCGCGCATCGAGCCGGTAAGGCGCGGGAAACGCATCGGTCGGGCATGCGTCCTGGCAGGCACGGCACGATCCGCACAGGTCCTCGTGCGGCAGGTCGGGCGCGAACGGCAGCGTGGTGTAGATCGCGCCGAGAAACAGCCAGCTCCCGTGCGCGCGGCTGACGAGATTGGTGTGCTTGCCCTGCCAGCCGATCCCGGCCGCCTCGCCAAGCGGCTTTTCCATCACCGGCGCGGTGTCGACGAAGACCTTGAGCTCGGCGCCGGGCGCCTGCTCGACCAGCCAGCGGGCGAGCGCCTTGAGCGCCTTCTTGACCGTGTCGTGATAATCGCCGCCTTGCGCATAGACCGAGATGCGCGCCCGATCGGAATCCCCATCCAGGGCAAGCGGATCGGTAGCGGGCGCGTAGCTCATGCCGAGCGCGATCACGCTCCTCGCCTCGGGCCACATCGCCTGCGGACCCTGGCGCACGTCGGCGCGCGCTTCCATCCACTCCATCTCGCCGTGCATTCCCTCGGCGAGCCATTCGCGCAGCCGTCCGGCGCGCTCGGGATCGTCGGCCGCCGACGCGAAGCCGACCGTGGCGAAGCCGAGCGCCTTCGCCTGCTCGACCAGGCGAGCCTTGAGATCGTCGAGAGCCGCGGCATCGGCCACGATATTGCGCCTTGCTCCTGTTGACCCGCGCCGGGTAAGCCAGGGCATGGCCGGGGGCAATCTTGCGATCGAGGCGCGCGGCCTGGTCAAGCGCTTCGACGGCGCGCTGGCGGTCGACGGCGTCGATCTCGCGGTGCCCGAAGGCGCGATCTACGGCGTGCTCGGCCCCAACGGCGCGGGTAAGACCACGACGCTGCGGATGATCCTCGGCATCATCGACCCGGACAAGGGCGAGCGGCGCGTGCTCGGCCATGCCAATCCGCAACATGTCGCCCGCCTGGTCGGCTACTTACCCGAGGAGCGCGGCCTCTATCCCTCGATGAAAGCCTGCGAGGCGATCGCTTTCATGGGCGCGCTGCGGGGCTTGCCGCTTGCCGAAGGGCGCCGGCGCGGGCGCGAAATGCTCGAAGCCAACGGACTTCCCGCCGACCGCCAGATCCGCCAGCTCTCCAAAGGCATGGCGCAACAGGTCCAGCTGCTCGGCACACTGGTGCACGAGCCGCGGCTGGTGATCCTCGACGAGCCGTTCTCCGGCCTCGACGCGATCAACCAGGGCAAGCTCGAGCGGCTGATCCGCAGCCTCGCCGAGAAAGGCACCACGGTGATCTTCTCGACCCATGTC
>CBHCZH010000016.1:0-41441 GCA_965977975.1 uncultured bacterium | reverse complement strand
CGTCGATGGCTATGTCCGGGAAGGCCAATACTACTCGGGCAGCCCGGTCGTTCAGCCGACCACGGTCGCCTACACCGGCGAGCGCGGCTAAGCGGAAGGTATCGAGCGGAGCATGGGGACCAGAGCCAAGGGGCGCGTGCTCCGCTCCTTACTAACGACGTTCAAATTGCTTGGGGCCGCGGCGCTGCTGGCGCCGCTGCCCCAGACGGTGCTGGCTCAATCCGGGACTGGCGCCTGGGAAGCCGCCCGACCGCAAACGGCGCTCAGTCGTCAGATCGCTGACCGCGCCGGCAAGGATTTGCGGCCGTTCTATGCCGCGCGGCAGTTCAGGCCGCTGTGGCTCAACGAGTTCGGCCGGCCCTCGGGCGCGGCCTCGATGCTGATGCATCACTTGCGTACCGCGCAATTCGACGGAGTCAGTCCGCGCAAGCTGCGCTGGAGCCGCGTTGCCAAGCTGGTCGATCGGGCGCGCCGCGGAGACGAGGACGACATTGCCCGCGCCGAAGTCGAGCTGTCGGCCGCGTTCGCCGCTTATGTCCGGGCGATGCGCGGCGCGGACCATGACCAGATGATCTACGAGAGCCCGGCGCTCGCTCCGGTCGTGCCGACCGTACGCGCGGCGCTCGATGCCGCCGCCGGGGGGGACTCGCTCGAGCATTACGTCGCCGAGATGCGTTGGATGCACCCGCTCTACGCACCGATGCGCGAAGCGATGGAAGACCCGCGGTTCTCCGAGGTTCAGCGCCGTCAGATCTGGACCAACCTCGCGCGCATCCGTGCGATTCCCTCGATGCCGCGGGGCCGCCATATCCTGGTCGACACCGCGAGCGCGCGACTGTGGATGTACGAGGACGGCCGGCCGGTCGATTCGATGAAGGTGGTCGTCGGCAAGCCCGAGCTGCAGACGCCGATGATGGCCGGCTTCGTGCGCTACGCGATCCTCAATCCGTACTGGAACGTGCCCACCGACCTCGTCCGGACCAACATCGCGGCGAACGCGCTCGACAAGGGCGTCGGTTACTTGCGCAGCGGCGGCTACGAGGTGTTTACCGACTGGCGCGGCGGCGAAAAGATCGATCCCGGCACGGTCGACTGGCAAGCGGTGCATGAAGGCCGCGACCAGGTCCATGTGCGCCAGCTTCCCGGCGGCAGCAACTTCATGGGCAAGGTCAAGTTCGAGTTCCCCAACGCGCAGGGCATTTACTTGCACGACACCCCCGACAAGCACTTGCTACGCGAGGACGTGCGGCAACTTAGCTCCGGCTGCGTGCGGCTCGAGGACGCGGCAAGGATGCATCGCTGGCTGATGGGCACCCCGCTGCCGACCCGCCAGCGCGGCGATCCCGAGCAGCAGGTGCCATTGCCCGAGATGGTGCCGATCTACATCACTTACCTGACTGCGATGCCCCAAGGGACGAGTATCGCTTTTCACGGGGACATCTACGGACGCGACGGTGTACAACTGGCCGCGGTCGATACGGATCGGGCGCGGGCCGACCGCCCATAGCGCTCGCTATTCCTCCAGCATCGCCTGCACCGTGCCGCGCCAGTCGAGGATGAATTCGCGCATCAGACGGTAGTGGTCGGTGTCCTCGAGCTCGACCGGGTCGAGGCCGTACTTATGGATCCGCAGCAGCCGAGCGTTCGGCAGGCCCATCAGGATCGGTGCGTGGGTGGCCATGATCACTTGGCTCATGCCGCCGGAGTCCATGCGCGCGAGGAGCTTCAAGAACTCGAACTGGCGGGTCATCGACAGCGCGGATTCGGGCTCGTCGAAGATGAAGATGCCGGGCCGGGTGCAGCGCTCCTCGAAGAAGCGCATGAAGCCTTCGCCGTGCGAGTGCGACAGAAAGTCGGGCGGCATGGCGTGCGCCTCAACCGCCGCGTCGTCGAGATAGCGTGCGACCGTAAAGAAGCTTTCGGCGCGGAAGAACCAGCCTTGGCCGACCTTGGGCAGCCAGCTGGCGCGCAGTGCCTCGGCGAGGTCGCCACCGCCGCGCTCGATGGCACGCGAATGGTCGACCGCGCGATAGCCGGGTCCGCCGCCGCCCTCGTCGAACCCGGCCAGCACCGCGATGCCTTCGAGCAGGGTCGACTTGCCGGTACCGTTCTCGCCGACGATGATGGTGACAGGGTGGTCGAAGGACAGTTCGAAGCCGGCATCGCGGAATAACGGCAGGCAGAACGGGTAGACCGCGCGATCGGCTATCTTGTCTTCATCGATCCAGATCCGCTTGAGATAGGGCGGCGGGAGCGAGGTTTGCTTCCTGGGGCGAGCCATCGCGCCTGCTTAATGCAGGCGCCGCCGCGGAGCGAGCCCGCCGCTATTCAGTCGTCTTGCCGTCGAAATGTTCGTGAGCAGCCTTGGCGTCGTCGCAGGTGCCGTGCACCGTGCCGTCGACGTGCTCGGGCGGACCGTAGATCGTGTAGAGCTTGAGTGGGGTGGCTCCCGTCGCCTTGACGTTATGCCGCGCGCCCTGGGGGACGATGATCCCGTCGTCGTCCTTCACCTGATGCTCGAGGCCGTCGATCGAGACGATGCCTTCGCCTTGCTCGACACGGAAGAACTGGTCGCGGTCGTCATGGACTTCCTCGCCGATCTCCTCGCCGGGGTTGATCGACATTACCACCAGCTGGAGGTTGTGCCCGGTATAGAGCACGCGGCGGAAATCGCCGTTGCCGAGCGTCGCGCGCTCGATGTTGTCGACGTAGCCCTTCATGGCTCGCCTCCTTCGCACTGTTAGTGGCCCCTGCGCCGGGGGGAGGAGGCGCAGGGGCCGAAGCGGTCACTTCAGATCGAAGCGGTCCGCGTTCATCACTTTGGTCCAGGCCTTGACGAAGTCCGTCTTGAACTTCTCCTCGCCGCCCTTCTCGGCATAGACCTCGCAGACGGCGCGCAGCTCGGCGTTCGAGCCGAAGATCAGGTCGGCGCGGGTCGCCCGCCAGGTTTCGTGGCTGCCGGCGCGGTCGGTGGCGACGTATTCCTCGTCGTTCGAACCATCGACGGCCGACCACACATTGGTCATGTCGAGCAGGTTGACGAAGAAGTCGTTCGTCAGCTGTCCCGAACGCTTGGTCAGGTGGCCGTGGCCGCGCTCGCCGTGGTTGGCGCCGAGCACGCGCAGGCCGCCGACCAGCACCACCATCTCGGGCACCGAGAGGCCGAGCAGGCTGGCGCGGTCGAGCATCATCTCCTCGGTCTTCACCGCGAGCTTCTTCTTCCCGACATAGTTGCGGAACGCGTCGGCCTCGGGCTCGAGCGGAGCGAAGCTCTCGGCGTCGGTCCACTCCTGGGTTGCGTCGCCGCGGCCGCCGGTGAACGGAACGTTGGTGGCGCCCGCCTTCTCGAGTCCGACCACGCCGCCGAGCACGATTGCGTCGGCGAGACTCATCGAGCCGCGCAAGCCGTTCAGCGTGTCGATTACCTCGGCGAGCATGGCCGGCTCGTTGACCTCCCAATCCTTCTGCGGAGCGAGCGCGATGCGAGCGCCGTTGGCGCCGCCGCGGTGGTCGGACTTGCGGTAGGTCGAGGCCGAGGCCCAGGCGGTCTTGATCAGCTGGCTGATCGTGAGCCCGCTCGCCGCGATCTTCGCCTTCACGGCCTGCACCTCGGCATCGGACGGCATCGTGCCCGCGGGGATCGGGTCCTGCCAGATCAGGTCCTCGGCCGGAACTTCCGGCCCGAGGTAGCGAATCTTGGGCCCCATGTCGCGGTGGGTCAGCTTGAACCAGGCGCGGGCGAACGCATCCTTGAACGCCTCGTGATCGTTCCTGAACTTCTCGCTGATCGCGCGGAATTCCGGATCGCGCTTGAGCGCCATGTCGGCGGTGGTCATCATCGTAGGCACCCTCAGGCTAGGATCCCAGGCGGCCGGCGCCATGTCCTCTTCCTTCTGGTCGATCGGTTGCCACTGGTTGGCGCCCGCCGGGCTCTTCACCAGCTCGTACTCGTAGTCGAGCAGCAGGCGGAAGTAGTTCTCGGACCACTCGCGCGGCGTGTTGGTCCACGCGCCTTCGATACCGCTGGTGACGGTATGCTCGCCGCAGCCGCTCTCGTTGCTGCTGACCCACCCGAAGCCCTGCGCGACGAGGTCGGCGCCCGAAGGTGCCGGCCCGAGCTTCGAGGCGTCGCCATTGCCGTGCGCCTTGCCGAACGTGTGGCCGCCGGCGGTCAGCGCGACGGTCTCCTCGGAGTTCATCGCCATGCGTGCGAAGGTTTCCTTCAAGTCGCGCGCCATGCCTTCGTCGTCGTGCGGGTTGCCTTGCGGCCCTTCGGGGTTCACGTAAATAAGCCCCATCTGGATCGCCGCGAGCGGGCCTTCGAGCTCGTGCAGGCCGTGTTCGGGCGCGATGCGGGTTTGCACGCCTTCGTTGACCCACTTGTCTTCCGAGCCCCAGTAGATGTCGCGCTCGGGCTCGAACACGTCGGCGCGGCCGCCGCCGAAGCCGAAGATTGGCCCGCCCATGTCCTCGATCGCGACGTTGCCCGCGAGGATGAAGAGGTCGGCCCAAGAGATGTTACGCCCATACTTCTGCTTGATCGGCCACAGCAGGCGGCGCGCCTTGTCGAGGTTGCCGTTATCGGGCCATGAATCGAGCGGGGCGAAGCGCTGCTGCCCGCTGTTGGCGCCGCCGCGACCATCGGCGGTGCGATAAGTGCCGGCCGCGTGCCAGGCCATGCGGATGAAGAACGGCCCGTAGTGGCCGTAATCCGCCGGCCACCACGGCTGGCTGTCGGTCATCAGCGCCTTGAGGTCGGCCTTGAGCGCATTGTAATCGAGCGCGTTGAACGCCTCGGCGTAGTCGAAATCGTCGCCGTGGGGGTTGGTCGAACCGTTGGGATTGAGGATCTCGGTCGCCAGCATCTCCGGCCACCAGTCCTTGTTGGTCCGGCCGAGCAGGGCGCGAACGCCGCCGTCGCCATGGCCCATGGGGCAACCTTCGATCGAGCCTGTCTTCGCATCCATGATCCGTCTCCTGAGTAAGGGGATGTGATTCTGTGAACGCTGGTTTAGTGCCGCTAATGGATCGGGAAAAACGATTAACCTTCGTCAGTAAGTGCGAGAAATCCGATCAATCACCGGGCATTGCCGTTGCGGGATACAAGCCTTAAGCGGCAGCGCGATGACACGATATCCCAAGACCAGCCACCTGATGCAGCGTGGCGCCGCGTTCCTCGGCAGCGAGCACGCGATCCTGTGCGGGGCGATGAGCTGGGTTTCCGAGCGCAACCTCGTCGCAGCGATCAGCAATGCGGGCGGGTTCGGGGTGATCGCCTGCGGGGCGATGACGCCCGAGCTGCTCGATGCCGAGATCGCGGGGACCAAGGCGCTGACCCGCAAGCCGTTCGGCGTCAACCTGATCACCATGCACCCGATGCTGTTCGAGCTGATCGAGGTCTGCGCCCGGCACCAGGTGAGCCACGTCGCGCTCGCCGGCGGCATTCCGCCCAAGGGCAGCGTCGAGGCGTTGAAAGGCTTCGGCGCCAAGGTGATCGTATTCGCGCCGACACTTGCGCTGGCGAAGAAGCTGTTGCGGGCCGGGGCCGACGCGCTGGTGATCGAAGGGATGGAAGCGGGCGGACACATCGGCCCGGTCTCGACCAGCGTGCTGGCGCAGGAATTCCTTCCGGCACTCGCCGACGAGCATCTCGTCTTCGTCGCCGGTGGGATCGGCCGCGGCGAGGCTATCGCCGGCTACCTCGAAATGGGCGCCGCGGGCGTGCAGCTCGGCACCCGTTTCGCCTGCGCGACAGAGAGCATTGCCCATCCGGAGTTCAAGAAGGCCTTCTTCCGTGCCGGGGCGCGCGATGCCGTGGCCAGCGTCCAGCTCGACCCGCGCCTCCCGGTGATCCCGGTTCGCGCGTTGAGGAACAAGGGTGGCGAGCTGTTCAACGCCAAGCAGCGCGAGGTCGCGAATGTCCTCGACGCGGGCGGGGTCGAGATGGCCGAAGCACAGCTGCAGATCGAGCACTACTGGGCCGGCGCGCTGCGCCGCGCGGTGATCGATGGCGACGTCGAGCACGGCAGCCTGATGGCCGGGCAATCGGTCGGCATGGTCACTAAGGAAGAACCTGTGGCGCAGATCATCGACACACTGCTGGCCGAGAGCGAGGCGGCGCTGAACCGGCGCTAGGGAACTATCTCTGCGATCCGCCGCTCTAATCGGCAAGGCAATCAAGGAGATCGACATGATCGGCAAGATCATCGGCGCAATGGTTGGTGCGAAAATGGCCGAGCGCGAGCCCGGCGGATTGAAGGGTCCGGGCGGCGCGCTGCTCGGGATCGGTGCCGCGACGCTGGCGCGGCGCATGAGCCCGTTAGGGCTGGTCGCGCTGGCGGCCGGCGGCTATGCCTTCAAGCGCTACAAGGACAAGCAGCAGCGGCGCACGGCGGCGCCCAAAGTCAGGCCCAGCGCCGCTTAACCGAGCAACGCTTCGAGCCGGTCGAGCAGCGGCAGCTGGCTCGGCAGCATGACCGTGCGCGCCTGCTCGAGCGTCAGCCACTTCGCGGACGAGACCTCGGGAAAGCGTTCGAGCTTTCCGCTCTTGGGCGGCCATTCCGTCTCGAACTCGTTGCTGCGGATCGTATCCGGGTCGAGATCCTGCTCGGTCGCGAAAGCGGTGACGAGCTTGCCGCCGGCCTGGCGAATCTCGCCGAGCGGTTGCAGCGGTCCAGCCAGTGTGATGCCCAGCTCCTCCTCGGCTTCGCGCCGTGCCGTGCCGGCCGCTTCCTCACCCGGTTCGGGCACGCCTTTGGGGATCTGCCAGGCGCCCGCGTCCTTGCGCCTCCAATAAGGCCCGCCCGGATGAACAAGCAGCACTTCGAGCTCGGCGTTGACACGCCGGTAAAGCAGGACTCCGCAGCTGCGCTTCAGCTCGCCAGCTCCAGCATGATCCCGAGCAGCTGCTCGGGCTGGTCGGCCATGACGAAATGGCTCGACTTGCTGTCGTGGCATTCCCACGCCGGATCGTCCCAAACCTGGTCGCGGAACCGGCCGAACGGGGTCGGCTGCCAGCCGCTCGCGAAGATGTAGGCGCGGCGCGGGATCTTCGCTTCCTCGCCGGTGAAGCGCACCGCTTCGAGCAGCGTCAGCAACGGATGGCGGCCGACTTGCCCCGGCACCGGCTCGAAGTCGACCGAGCCGATCGGCGCGACGAGGCCGGGAGTAAACTTCTGGCTGTCGACGTACCAGTTGTGCTCGAACTCGCCGGTCGTGTCCCACAGCGACTGGCCGTCGCCGGGCAGGAACGCGTCGATGTAGGCGATCGCGTCGATCCGCGCGCCGAGCCGGGTCGCGACGCCGGTGATGACCATCCCGCCGTACGAATGGCCGGCGAGGACGAAGCGGTCGAAGCCGGCTTCGGCGATCTGGCCGCAGACGTCGTCAATGTGGTCACTCAACGTGATCCCCGGATGAAGCTCGTCCGCGCGCACACCGAGGCCGGTCAGCGCCGCGACGAGTACCTCATGCCCGGCCGCGCGCAACTCGCCCGCGAGCCGCCCGTAGCCTTGCCCGCCGCCCCAAGCGCCATGGACCAGCACGTAGTTCGCCATCGAATTCTCCCCGGATTCCTGCCGTATATAAAAGAATGACCCATGGAACCTCACGGGTCCATGGGCCAAGGTTGAAAGGCCTCGAGGGGGCGAAGCCTTCTTTTCGAAATCAGGCCGGCTCGGCGATCCGCGAGGTGCGCCAGCCCTGCGCGTAAGTCTCGCGCGACATCTGGCTGTACGGCACCGGCGAGACGATCGCGCGCACGGTGATCTGCTTGTGCGGCTCGACGGTGGTCTTCTTGGTGCCGCCGTTCTCCTCGCCCCAGACGACGCCGATCTCGGCGCCGAGCGGGATCTCGTGATCGATGGTCGCCAGCGAAAGCGCCTTCTTTTCGTTGAACGAGTAGCCGGTGAACAGCGACAGGCCGACGTTCCGGCCGTCAGCGTCGACGACCGCGTCGTAGTTGCTGTTGGCGTAGTTCGCGAGCGGGAGGTCGAAGAACTTGTACTGCTCGCCTTCAGGCTCGAACAGGCTGGAGACGATCTTCTGGATGTCTTCCTTGTTCCACTCGAGCGTGACCTTCTTGCGCTGCGTGGTCGGGTCGACCTTCTTGAGCGCGTCGGCGCCGATGAAGTCGTGGTCGAACTTCACGAACGGGCCGTAGCCGAGCTCCCACGGGTTGAGGTAGTAGTCCTCGATCGATTTGCCGACGAACGAGCCGCCGATCGCGCCGGTGGCTTCGTAGCTGTCGGCACCGAGCCACTCGCGGTAGTCCTTGAGCTCGTCGCCGGTGTAGATCGGAGGCAGCGGGCTCGGGATCCAGCCCGATTCGAGCGTGTTCGACGGATAAGCGCGGCTGCCGACCGCGATCAGGCCGAACTCTTCGCCCGCCTTGAGGATCTCGTCGCGGATGTAGTCCTGCTCTTCGTACGGGCCCCAGATCTCGAGGCCCGGCGAGCCGGCCATGCCGTGGCGCAGCGTGCGCACGGTCTTGTTGCCGATCTTCATCTCGCTCATGTTGAAGAACTTGAGCTTCTCGAGCGGCGCGCCGTTGAGCTTCTCGATCACGTCCCACGCGCGCGGGCCCTGGATCTGGAAGCGCCAGCTGATGCGGCTGACCGGCTTGCCCATCGGGCGGCTCGGCGAGCGCGGGTCGTTGATGATATCGACGTTGTACTTGCCCTTCTCGGCCTGGAACATCAGCCAGTTCGCGGCCGGGGCGCGGCCGACGTAGACGAACTCTTCCGGGGCGAGGTAGAAGATGATGCCGTCGCCGATCACGTGGCCGTACGGCGTCGTGGGCACGTACTGCTTGGCCTTGTTGACGTCCCAGCCGGCCGGCGAGTTGACCATCGTGTCCGAGAGCAGCTTCAGCGCGTCCGGGCCCTTGATGTAGAGGTCGAACATATGGTGCGACTGGTCGAAGAGGACCGCGCTGTGCTGCCACGCCCACTGCTCCGAACGCCAGTTCGAGAACTCGGGAGCGACGACAGGATAGACGTATGCACCGATCTGGGAGTTGCGCAGCTTCGCCACGATGTCGGGCGTGTTCTGCAGGATCTGCTCAAGGTTCGCGGCCATCAAAGCTTCCTCTCATCCATGAAAGAATCGCATATGCGAAATTGTAAGCGAGACATACAATAATCGGCTAGGGGTGCAAGGGGAAAGCGCCGGCCCGTGAGAGGAACGCGTAACCATGAACGTCGAAGCGCTCGATCACGTCAACATCATCACCGACCGTCTCGACGAGACGGCCGAGTTCTACGCGAGGCTGCTCGGCCTGGTGCGCAAGGATGCGCCCCCGCCGCTGACCCCCGAGACCGCGACCTGGATGTTCGACGGCGAGGGCCGCGCGATCATCCACATCAACTCGACCGACTGCCCGCGCACCTTCGACCGCGAGGTCGAGCCAGGCGCGCTCACCGGCGCGCTGCACCACGTGGCGTTGAAATGCGTAGGCTATGACGAGGTCAAGGGCCGGCTCGAAGCAATGGGCGCCCACTATCAGGAGAACCTGGTTGGCGCGATCAACTTGCGCCAGATCTTCACGCCCGATCCGAACAACGTGCTGCTGGAGCTGAACTTCTTCGCCGATTGACGCAGACCTGGCTCTACCAAGCAGAGCCTAGTCGAAGTGGGATGACCCGCTGCGTTCCTTCATTCTCGAAACAGCAGCGGTGCGAATTCCCGCAGGCTCCGTCGCCATGATAGGAACTCGTGCGCGGTGTCGGGGGAGACGTAGAACACGCTGTTGATCCCCTCGGCCTTGAGCGCCTCTGCGTTGGCGCGCGGGTTGAACGGCTGGCCGCCTGGGGGCGCCATGCGGCGTCCCTCGAGCTCGCGGCTGCCGAAACTGACGAAGGCGAGCTTCACCTTGTCGCGAAAGCCGGGGGTACTCGCCACGTCCTCGGGCGAGAAGGTGCCGCCGCTGAACAAACCGAGGTGCGAGAACACGTCGGGATTGCGCGACGAGATCAGCTTGGTCTCGAAGCCGCCCATCGACAGGCCCGCCATTGCCCGGTGATCGCGGTCGGCCAGCGTGCGGAACTCCGCGTCGACATGGGGCATCAGCTCCCTGAGCAGCACGGTCTCGAACGGCGCGATGTCGAAAGCGGCGAGGCCTCCCGGCCCGCCGGGGCGAATGACATTGGTCATGCCGTAAGTCATCACGATGATGAACGGCCGCGCCTTACCTTCGGCGATCAGGTTGTCCATGATCAGGTTGGCGTGCCCCTGGTTGGCCCAGGCGGTCTCGTCCTCGCCCCAGCCGTGCTGAAGATAAAGCACCGGGTACCGCGCGTTGGGGTCTTCGTCGTAACCCGGCGGCGTATAGACGAAGGCGCGCCGATGGGTGCCCGTGCTCGGCGACGGGAACAGGACCTGACGCACCTGCCCGTGAGGAACGTCCTTGAGCGCGTAGAAGTCCGCATCGTGCGCGGGCACTTCGATGCCGCTTTCCCACCGCGTCGAGCCGTAGAAGTTGAGCGTGCCCGGGTCGTTGAACGTCCCGCCATCGATATCGAGGTGGTAATAGTGGAATCCCTCGTCCAGCGGTCCACTCGAGGTGCCGACCCACGTTCCGTCCTCGGTTTTGTGCAGAACGGTGCCGCCTTGACCACCCAGGCCGAGGCTCGCCTTCACGCTCTGCGCAGCGGGCGCCTTCACGCGGAAGCGGACGTAGCGTTGCGAATTGACTTGCGGGTATTCCTGGCCCGGCTGGTTGAGCGTGGAAGGCTTGAAGTCCTCCACGACCGTTGGCGCGGCATCTTGCGCCGAGACGGGAGACGTGGCGAAAGCGAGGCCGGCGGCCAGCAGAGCGAAAGCGGCTCGTTTCAACTGTGAACTCCCCCGATTACCGAAGCCGGGGTCTTTCGCCCCATTTGTCCGAGTTGTTCCAGAAGATCGGCCAGGCTGCAACGGCGCCGGGTCAGATTTCCGGACGGCGGAATATCACTCACTTCCAGCAACGTCCTGATCGAATTCAACTTCCTCGCGAATTAAGCTCCGGCATTTCTTGGAGCGTTCGTCGGCGCCGATAGCCGTCCGACTCGCGCCTTCTGCTACGGTCCCGTCAGGGGGAAAGAACCGCGAGTCACAATCGTTTCGAGTTCGGATCGATCTTCGGGTCGCTTTTGAGCATCGGATCCCAGTGCTCGGCGATCAGGCCGTTCTCAATGCGGTAAAGGTCGAACCAGGTCGAATAGTAGGTCTCGCCGTTCGCGTCCTTCTCGGGGCGGACGAAGGCGGTGGTCACGTAGTCGCCTTCGGCCATCAGGTGAATCAGCGGCAGGTCTAGCGCGTCCTTAATCTCCCTTACCGGGCGGGTCGAGCGGACATAGTCCACGAGGCCGGCGAGGCCCTGCGCGGCGTTGGGGTTGTGCTGGATGTAGCCTTCCGCGATGAACTCGTGCGCGCGGTCCCAGTGGCCACCCTGCAGAACGATGCGGTACATATCGTAGACCAATTGCTTGTTGGCGGCGAGACGCGGGTCGTCGCTGGCGAGCAGGGCGGTATGATCCTCGGCAACGACCGGCTGTACAGACATAGTCAACAACTCCTGAGCTGAGGCGGGCACGGAAGGGGCAAAGACGACGGTTGCAAATGCAATCATGGTGGCAATCATGGCGCGCATTTTCGCTAATCCTCCCGCTCCGCGATGTCGTGTGCCAAACAAGGGGTGACGCGACAAGGTTATCCCGTTAGGGGGCCGGACAAACGCAATTTCGTGGGTGGGAAAGAGTTTCGATGCGCCTCAGATACTTGGCTCTTGCGCCGTTGGCCTGGCCGTTCGTGCCGGCGACGGCTCAGGACGATGCGACGATCGTGGTCACCGGTCGCGGGCTCGAGGAAACCCCCGCGACCCCGGCTTACGACGTGATCAGGCTCGACCGTGAGCAGATCGTCGCGGGCGCCTCGGGCCGGGTCGAGGACGTGCTGAGCAATGTCGCCGGCTTCCAGCAATTCCGCCGTTCTGACAGCCGGTCGTCTAACCCTTCGGCGCAGGGCGTTACCTTGCGCGCGCTCGGTGGCAACGCCACCAGCCGTGCCCAGGTGCTGCTCGACGCGGTTCCGCTCGCCGATCCCTTCTTCGGCTATATCCCGCTGTCGGCGATCGCGCCCGAGCGGCTCGCGGCGATCCGGGTCACCCGGGGCGGCGGCACGGGCCCGTTCGGCGCGGGTGCGCTGGCGGGCGCGATCGAGCTGGAGAGCGCCGACGCCGCGACGCTCGGACTGTTCAGCGGCTCGGCGATGATCAACGACCGGGCCGAGACCGAGCTTTCTGCCACGGTGGCGCCGCAACTCGGCAACGGTTTCGCCGTGATCAGCGGGCGTTGGGATCGCGGCAAGGGGTTCTTCACCACGCCCGAGGCGCAGCGCGTGCCGGCGACGGCAAGAGCGAAGTTCGACTCCTGGTCGGCGAGCGCTCGCGTGGTCCAGCGCGTGGCGCAGAACCTCGAGATTCAGGTGCGCGGGCTGGCGTTCGAGGACAACCGGGTGCTGCGCTTCGCCGGCGCGGATACCGGCAGCAAGGGTGAGGACGTCAGCGCGCGTCTGGTCAGCCGCGGCCCCTGGCAGATCGACGCAGTCGCTTACGCGCAGTGGCGCAATTTCAACAATATCGTCGTTTCCTCGACGAGTTTTGCCAAGACGCTCGATCAGCGCGATACGCCCTCGTCCGGCCTCGGCGGCAAGCTCGAGGTGCGCCCGCCGCTGGGCGGCGGCCACACCCTGCGCGTCGGGACGGACTTCCGCCGCTCCGAAGGCGATCTCGAGGAATTCCGTTTCCTCGCCTCGGGCGCCGCGAACGGCAGCCGCTTCGCCGGCGGCATCAACACCGACCTCGGCTTCTTTCTCGAGAACGACTGGGAAATCGGACCGGTCACGTTGACCGGCGGCGTACGCGCCGACCGCTGGGCGATCCGTGACGGCTATCACCAGAACCTTGGTCCGACGGGCGCGGTGCTGCCTGGCTCGGGGGCGTTCGCAGACCGGAGCGGCTGGGATTGGTCGTTTCGCGGCGGCGCGGTGGTCGAGGCGACCGAGGGTCTGAAGCTACGCGCAGCGGCCTACAGCGGCCTGCGGCTCCCGACCTTGAACGAGCTGTATCGGCCGTTCGTGGTCTTCCCGGTCACCACCCAAGCCAACGCCGCGCTCGGCAACGAGCGGCTCGAGGGCTTCGAGGCCGGGATCGACTGGCAGGTGCTGGACAAGGTCCGCTTCTCGCTGACCGCGTTCGACAACGAGGTCGAGAACGCGGTCACCAACGTCACCATCGGGCCGAACTTGCGCCAGCGGCAGAACATCGATGCGATCAAGGCGCAGGGGATCGAGGCCGCGGCGCAGCTGCGGTTCGGCGCGATCGGCTTCGACGGCACGCTCGCCTACACCGACGCCGAGATGCGGGGGACCGGCATCCAGTCCGCACTCGACGGCTTGCGCCCGTCGCAGACGCCTAAATGGGCGGCGAGCGGGACGCTGAGCTGGCGGCCCGAAGAGGGAATGACCTTCGCCGCAACCTTGCGCCATGTCGCGCTGCAGTTCGAGGACGACCAGCAGACCGACGCGCTGCCCGCGGCGACCACCGTCGATTTGTTCGCTCAGGCGCGGCTAGTCGATCGGCTGAGCGTGGTCGGCCGGGTCGAGAACCTGTTTGACGAGAGGATCGTCACTCGCAACCAGGGCGGCTCGATGGACTACGGCGTGCCGCTGACGGTCTGGGGCGGATTGCGGTACGGATTCTAGAGACGACAAGGGCCGCGCTCGGCGGCCCTTGCTCGTTTGCGGGTGCGGATTACCGGTCCGACCGGCTCAGGTCGTCGTCCCACTCGCCAGGCTGGCGGCTGCCGCGGTCCTGCTGTTCCTGCTGGCGCGAGCGGTTGCCGCGCTGCTCCGGCTGGTGCGAGCGCTGCTGGCCGCGCTGATTGTCGTTCTTCTGCCTGTTCATGACATAGCTCCTTGCGACCGCTTTTCTTGGCGGACACAGGTTCAACGGGCTGGAAACGCCAGCTTTCCCGGTGCAGCGGCGGGGCGCGCCTGAGACGCGCCCGACCGCACTCCAGGTTAGCGGTTCTCCGGATCCCCGCGATCACGGTCGCGGTTCTCGCGGCTGTGACGTGCGCCGCCGCCGCGGGAGTCGGTGCCCATGCCGGTCCCGCCGGGCTGCGCGCCGGCGCCGCCTTGCGCTTCATGCTGCTTGCCGCCCGGCCGCTTGCGGAGGTCCGGGTCGTCGCCCTTGGGGCTTTCGCCCTGCTGCTGCTCGGGCTGGAACTCCATATCCTCGTCCTCGGATTCGAAGCTCATGTCGCCCTGCTGCCGGGCGCCGCCGGCCTGCTGGCCCATCTGGCCGCCGGCCTGCTCGGGCATCTCGCCCGCGCCGCCGCGACCCTGCTCCTGCTGGTGCCCGACGCCGCCTTGCTGTTCCATCCAGCTCGAGGTCGAAGGGCGTCCCTGGTCCTGCTGGCTCGGCTGCATGCTGCCGCCGCCGGTCTGCTGCTCCATCTGGCGGCTGCCGGCGCCGGTGTTCTGGCCCTGCCGCGGCTGCTGCCGCTGTTTGCCGGGCTTCCTGTTTTTGTCGGTCATGACGTGTCTCCTCTCGGGCCGACTGGCGGCCCACAGGAGGTTAACGCACTGGAATGCGGGAGTTCCTTGGCCGATGCGATTTGTTGCTATCGTGCGCGCCGCCGACTCGTTACCGAAGCGAGAAGAGGACAGGAGAGGAGTCCCGATGGCGTCAGCGGCGCCTGCCCAGGAAGCGATGCTCGCGGTGCGCAACCCGCGCACGGGCCGGATCGATTTCGACCTGAAGGTGTCGAGCCGCGCCGAAGTGGCGGAGACGGCCGCTCGGCTGCGTGCCAACCAGCCGGCCTGGGAAGCGCTCGGGGTCGAGGGCCGCTGCGGCGTGATGGCGCGTTGGCTCGGCGGGGTGAAAGCGCGCGCGGCGGACATCGGCGAGGCCGACGCGGTCGACACCGGCGGTTGCCATACGAGCTACCTCCAGGGCTTCATCACCATGGGCAACATCGCCGGCTGGCTTGAGGACGCGCCCAAGGCGTTCGAGGCACTCAAGTGGCAGGGCACGAGCAAGTCGATGCCGACCGTCGAGATCGAGGGCCAAGTCGTCGCCTATCCGGTCGTCGGCGTGATTTCGCCGTGGAACGCGCCGCTGATGCTCGCGCTGCTCGACGCGGTGCCGGCGCTGTTCGCGGGCAGCGCGGTGCTCTTGAAGCCGAGCGAGGTCACCCCCCGGGTGATCGAGGCGCTGTTCGAAACCGTGCGCGAAGTGCCCGAGCTGGCGGCCGTGTTCGACTACGTCACCGGCCCCGGCGAAGTCGGCCAGGCGGTGATCGCCGAGGCGGATACGATCTGCTTCACCGGCTCGGTGCCGACCGGTCGCAAGGTCGCGGTGGCCTGCGCCGAGCGGCTGATTCCGTGCAACCTCGAGCTCGGCGGCAAGGACCCGTGCATCGTCACCGCGGGCGCCGACCTCGAGCGCGCGGCGACCGCGGTGCTGCGCGGCGCCGTCTATGCGACCGGGCAGGTCTGCTACTCGGTCGAACGGGTCTACGTGCACGAGAGCGTGCACGACGCCTTCGTTGAAAGGCTGGTCGAGAAGGCGAAAGCCGTGCGGCTCAACGCCGACAACCCGCGCGCCGGGAATATCGGGCCGTTCACTTTCGCTCCGCAGGCCGCAATCGTGAAGCGGCACTTGGACGACGCGGTCGCCAAGGGCGCGACGATCCTGACCGGCGGCGAGGTCGAGGAGATCGGCGGCGGGCTCTACATGCGCCCGACGGTGCTGACCGGCGTCACGCACGACATGCTGATCATGCAGGACGAGACGTTCGGGCCGTGCCTGCCGGTCATGGCATATACCGACACCGAGGAAGCGATCCGCCTCGCCAACGATACGCCGTTCGGCCTGACCGCGAGCGTGATCGCAGGTGATGCCGACGAAGCCATGGCGATCGGGCGACGGATCAACGCCGGCGGGATCTTCCTGCAGGACACGTTCCTGACATTCGCCAAGCTGGGCACGTTCGGGTCGGACAGCTTCGGTTGGTCGGGTTACGGCGCCCCGCGTATCGGGCTCGAGAGCCTGCGCCGGTTCCTGCGGCGCAAGAGTCTGCTGACGCAGACCGGGGCGGTGGCGGACATTCAGAACGATCATCATTTGGGTAAGCCCGGCACGTGAATTCCCTTCTTCGTCATCCTGAACTTGTTTCAGGACCCATGGAGCCGTTCTGCCCGGAGCATGCTGGCGGGCAGGGCCTTGCGGATGGGCTGATCTCGATCGAGGGTTCCGCGCAGGCCGAGAAATGGGCCCTGGAAGCGAAGCTGTGCTTGCACAAACAACTTCAGGGTGACGAGGTGGAGAGGTGAGGATTTCGGCCGCGGTCAGCCGCGCAGGCACTCCGGCGCCGGTCATCGAGGAGCTCGAGCAGGAAGAGCCGCGTGCGGGCGAGATGCGCGTGCGACTCGTCGCGACCGGCATCTGCCATACGGACCTGCACGAACACCCCGGTCGCCATTCGCCGCGGCCGATCGTGCTCGGGCACGAGGGCGCGGGCGTGGTCGAGAAGCTCGGCGAGGAGGTGCGCGGGTTCGCGGTCGGCGATCACGTGATCCTCAGCGGCAACTCGTGCGGGGCCTGCCCGAGTTGCCTCGACAACCGGCCGACCTATTGCGATCTCGCGATGCCGCTGTGCTTCGGCGGCAAGCGCCTCGACGGCTCGACCGCGCTGGAAGGAGGCGCAGTCCACTCGCACTTCTTCGGCCAGTCGAGCTTCGCCAGCCATGCAATCGTGCCCGAGCGCACCGCGGTGAAGATGGACAAGGACCTGCCGCTGGAGAAACTCGGCCCGCTCGGCTGTGGCATCGTGACCGGTGCGGGCGGGGTGATCGAAGCGCTCAAGGTCGGCTTCGGTGACACCTTCGCGGTGTTCGGCGTGGGCGGTGTGGGCCTTTCGGCGGTGATGGCGGCTCGGCTGGTGGGCGCGAAGCGGATCGTCGCGGTCGACGTCGTGCCGGAGCGGCTCGAACTGGCACGCGAGCTTGGCGCGACCGATACGCTGCTCGCGATCGAGGACGGCATCGCCGATAAGGTCCGCGCCGTCACCGGCCGCGGCGTCGATTTCAGCTTCAACACCACGACCGTGCCCGCGGTTCATTCGTGGGCGCTCGAATGCCTGGCGATGAACGGCACCGCCGGCTTCGTCGCCGCGCCGCGCGGCGAATGGTCGCCGCCGATCTTCGCGATGCTCGCCGGCGGCAAGCAGCTGCGCGGCATCCTCGGCGGCGATGCGCATCCCGGCCTGTTCATCCCCAAGCTGGTCGAGTTCTGGCGCCAGGGCCGCTTCCCGTTCGACCGCTTGCTGACGTTCTACCCGTTCGCCGAGATCGCCCGCGCCTTCGAGAACGCCCACTCGGGCAAGGCGATCAAGCCGGTGCTGCTGATGGAGACCGCATGACCCCCGACTTGCGCGAGAAGCTCGAAAGCCTCGGCCGCGATCTCACTCCGGAGCTGCTCGGCGGCACGACGCAACTGTTTGCCGCCATGGCCAAAGGCAGCGATCCCGCGGTCGAGGTGACGCGCGACCTCGCCTACGGCGAGGACCCGCGCCACCGGCTCGACGTGTTCCGCAAGGCCGACACCAAGCAGGCGCCGGTGCTGGTCTTCGTCCACGGCGGCGGCTTTGTGATGGGCGACAAGCGTTCGGCCGGGACGCCGTTCTACGACAACATCGGCACGTTCGCGGCCTCGCAGGGCTTCGTCGGCGTCACGATCACCTATCGCCTCGCTCCGGTGCACCAGTTCCCCGCCGGGCCGCAGGACCTCGCCGCGGCGGTCCGCTGGCTCAAGGCCAACATCGCGCAATATGGCGGCGACCCCGACAAGACTGTGCTCTCCGGGCAATCGGCCGGCGCGGCCCACGTCGCCGCTTACGTCGCGCACCGGACGCACCATGTCGCCGAGAGTGGCGGCATCGCCGGGGCGATCCTGATGTCGGGCATCTACGACACGCTGAGCTGCACTCCGAACGACTTCCACAAGGCCTACTATGGCGACGATCCGAAAGGCTGGGGCCCCGCCTCGTGCATGGCCGGCCTGCTCAACAGCGAAGTCCCGCTGATGCTGACCGTCTCCGAGTTCGACCCCGAAGACTTCCAGCGCCAGGCCGCGCAGTTCGTCGGCGCCTGGGGCGTCGCGCATGCGGGCTATCCCGAGATGCACTACCTTGCCGGGCACAACCACCTGAGCCCGGCGCAATCGATCGGGACCGAAATGCCGGAGGTCGAGCGGATGGTCGCCGGTTTCGTGCGACGGGTGACAAGGTAATGGCCCGCAAATATTCGAGGCATGGTCCTCGCGAGGACCTGTATGCCGAGGAGGAAGAGGCGCCGCTGCCGGTGCCCTGCTGGCTCTGCGGCCGGCCCACGGGCAAGACCGTCGTCTGGCATCATCCCGTGCCCAAGAGCCGGGGCGGGCGCGACGTCGTGCCGATGCATCCGATCTGCCAGCAGACCCTGATCGCCAATTTCAGCAATTCCGAGCTGCAGCGCCACGCAATGGATGTGGAGGCTCTCCTGGCGAACCCCAACGTGCGCAAGTTCGTCGATTGGGTCGCCAAGAAGGACCCCGACTTCAATGCCGCCACGACGAAAAAGCAGCGCTGACGGACAGCGCTTGGGCCGCTGACGCGCTAGCGATCCCGTTCGTCCATCAGCTGGGCGACACCTTGCGGCTCGCGGGGAGCGTCGGCGGGAACCCAGCGCAGGTTCGTGAACGGAATTCGAAAGTACGATGCGGGTTCGACGCTGGCATAGAGCACATCGAACTCGGTATCGCCCGACGGCACGTAAACGGTAGCTTGGCGGCCGGTCAGCTCGCTGGGTGCCCACATCGCCTCCGATGGCGTGATCTTGGCAGCGACAGTCAGTTGGCGGTCGGTGAGATCGAAACCCTTGGGATAATTCAGGTAGTTGATCAGGTAGAGCAGCTCGTCCGACGTGATCGGTTGAACCGCCTCGATCTCGAAGGCTCCGCTCTCCAGCTTGGCGGCACGGAAGGTGTCGGCGGGAAGTTCGTACATGACCGCAAAGTCCGAGAGAATCTTCGCCAGTTCGGCGGACGACCAGCCTTGGGATCGCAGGGTGAAGTCGTCGCACGACAGAGACGCCCCGATCGCCCGGGACCCAGCGGATGACGCGGGCTTTAGAAGAATGCCGAGCGCCAGCCCGGCCAGCACTAGCGCGATAGCGATGTAAATGGCCATGATTCCGCTGGGCACTCAGCCCGCCATCCAGCTGCCATGGAACGCCATCGGTAGGGCGAACGGCAGCTTGACCGTGGCGAGCGGCGGGCGGCCGACGTCGTTGCCGTCGAGGATCAACAAGTCGGTGCGCTTGTCGGCGAAGCGGTCGACCACCGCGAGGATGAAGCCGTCGCCTTCCGTCGAATCGGCCGAGCGCGGCACGAACAGCGGCTCCTGCGCGGCGGCGCCTTGCAGCTCGTGGAGCTTGAGCTCGCCCGTGTCCCAGTCGATCTGGCCAACCCCCATGTTGGGGAAGTCGCGATAGGCGAAGTAGCCGATGCGGTACTTCTCCATCGCGAAGCGGTCGTCGATCCGCGGCATGTCGCCGAGCGCGCCGCCGACCGGGTGCAGGCTGACCGCGTCGGCATCGGGCTTCGACAGGTCGAACACGATGCGAGTGAGCTGCGTCACCGTCTCGGCCGGCGCGGGCAGGTTGCCGTGCTTGTCCCTGAAGAAGCTGAAGCAGTTGCCGGGGCTGACCGGGGTATCGACGATCACGCGCTCCCCTTCGGTGTAGGCGTTCATCACGTGGCCCATCACGATGCCGGGAATGGAGAACCAGCGCAGCTGCTCCACCGAGCCGTTCCTCGGCATGATCCCCCAGGCCGAGGAAAGGTCCGGGTCGTACTGGTAGTACTGCCCGCCGGCCCGCAGTCGCGCGTCGTCGGCGGTCAGCGGCATGATCGGGAACACCAGGTGCTCGCGCGTCACGCCCCAGTCGTGGCTGAGGCCGGGGTAGGGGGTGTGGAACCACTCCTCGCGGATGAGGCGGCCATCGCGATCGAACACGTGCAGCGAGGCGTCGGTGGTCGGCTCGCCGCGCGCGAACACGCCGTAGCTCCACCATTCGCTGGTCTTCGGGTCGATCTTCGGATGCGCGGTCAGCGCGGTGCTGCCGAGGTTGCCGAACCGCCCGACCTCGATCGTCTCGAGGGTCTCGGGGTCGAGCCGGTAGGGGCGCGAATCCTCTCGCAGCATGTAGAGCTCGCCGTGGTGGTTGAAGGCGTAAGTGTTGCCGGTGTTGTCGCGCTCGGGGAGGTTGGAGACCGCCGGATCGTCGGTGAACTTGTTGCGGTAGTGCCCATAGAGCCGCCGCCGCGCCTCGCGCTCGCGCTTCAGCCGCTCGGTCTGGACGTAGCGGCTGCGAAAGCTGACGTGGCCGTTCTCGAACCGGAACATCGAGGCGAGCCCATCGCCGTTGAGAATGATGTCCTCCTCGAGGCTCGGGTACTGCCGGTCGCCGCCGGTGCGGTAATAGGCGCCTTCCAGCTCGGGCGGGATTTCGCCTTCGACCTCGCATTCGAACACGTCCGCCTCGAAGCGCATCGGCAGGCGCTTCTGGTGGCCGAAGCTGTCGTAAGGGAGAAAAACCTCGGGCATCGCTCCATCCTTTTGTTATGTCTGAATACAACCGCGCGGCGGCCCGCTTGGCAAGCCGGAAGAGGAGAGGCGAATGTCCGAAAACCCGTGGCCCGATGGCGTGCCCGCGATCATGCCGGTCGCCGACCGCGCCGAGATCGAGGAGCTGTTCGCTCGCTACGCGTGGGGCATCGACCTCGCCGACGAGGAGCAGGCGATCGCCACCTTCGCTGAGGACGCCGAGTTCGACCATCTCTGGCAAGGCAAAGTCAAAGGCCATGCGGCGATCCGCGAGAACCTGCGCAAGCTGTGGTACGACCGCCAGCACTGGTGGTACGGCCGCCAGCACCTGATGAACCACTTCATCATGGACCCGCTGCCCGAAGGCGCGAGAGTGCGCTGCTTCTTCCAGATCATCCAGTGGAATGCCGATTACGGCACGAACTTCGTGTTCGGCATCGGCACGCGCGACGACCGGCTGGTGAAGCGCGGCGGGCGCTGGAAGTTCTACCGGTTGACGGTCAACGCCTGGACCGCGGTCGACCAAGTGCCCTGGAAAGGCGAGCGCACCCTGCCGATGCGCCCGCCGTACAAGCCCGAGCCGGCGGACACGCGGCCGTTCGACGAGCAGACCGGGGATGGGTGGTAGGGAGTGACGAAAGGTTGAGAGGCTGCTTTTCTATTGCAGACGTTCACATGAAGACTAGTCTACGAGAATGCGATTCATCGCCTCTACCTCGCGCGTGCTTGGAACGGCGCTGTTTGCAATAGTCTTCGCGCTCGTATTGATGCTGATCCTTCTCAGCGATGGAAGAGTACTCGATCCGCGGATCGGAACTGCGTCGGACGAGCCAGCATTGCTTGGCGTCAGTCTCCTTTGTTGGGTCATCTTGGTGGCCTTCGGCGTGCAACTCACCGTGGGTCGCTGGAAACACCACAGGGACCTGAAGCGCGCCGTGTTGACGGGTCTGCTGTCGCTGCCTCTTTTGATGGCCATCTTTTCCCTTTTGCCCGAGGCGACGCCTGATTGGATGGGCGCAATCTTGGCCGGGCTGTCGGCCCTAGCCGCATGCCTAGTTGCAGATCGGGTGCTTCCCCATCGCGCCAGGACAGAATAGCCTCTGCTCAACCGATTTGCGGTCACGGCCCAATCGCCTCGCCAGCAAGAGAATCCATTTTCCTACACGGCCCCCCCTGCATACAGAGTTTGATTCGCGTTTTGTTCTCTATCGGAGAAGCGAGTCATGACCCATCCCAGCGAACTCCTCACCACCGGCCCTATCCGCCGTGACGGCTGGACCCTGCAACGCCGCCAGCGCTTCCTCGAGCTGCTTGCCGCCGGCCTCGACGTGAGCCGGGCTTGCGCGGGAGTCGGCTTGTCGCGCCAGGCGGCCTACGCGCTGCGGCGGCGCGAGCCGGCATTCGCGCGGGCGTGGGACGGCGCCTTGCGATCGGCGCGGACGGCCGACGACGAAAGGTTCCTCGCCATGCTGCCGGATCGGCTGCGCAGGACCATGTCAGAGTTGTCCGGCGAGTGTAAACTTCGCGATGCCGTGGGGGCCGCTCAGCACAGTGTCAGGCTTGTGGCGGGCGTGTAAACTTCCGCACCGTTCGACGCGCAGACCGGGGACGGGTGGTAGATAAAAGCAAGCCATCGCGCCCGGGGGGGGTGGGCGGCGATGGCAAGTGTTTCCGGGGCGACCCGGAAGGGCCCGGCGCTATGTTCTCGAAGGGATGCGCGGGTGTCCTGTAACGCCCGCTCTTAGCTAGCTAGGCGGCCGGCGCAAGGGGGCTCGTCAAACGAGCTCGCGGCTCCAGGCGATCGCGCTGATGCCGCGCCGGCCGTTGTTGCGTTCGAGTTGGACGATCACGTCGATTACCGAAGCGGCATAGGCAATCGTGTCGCTGCGGCTGAGTCCGATGCCGGTCTGCATCACCATCAGGGCCAGTTGCTCGAGCGCACCACGCAACGAGTTGGCGTGGATGGTCGAGAAGCTGCCTGGATGTCCGGTGTTGATTGCACGCAGGAAACTGACGCTTTCGGCGCCGCGCAACTCACCCAGCACGATGCGGTCCGGGCGCAGGCGCAACGCCGATTGTAAGAGCTCGTTCGAAGTTACCTTGGCCTCGCCGAGCTCGCCCTTCACCGCGACCAGGCCGACGCCGTTGGCGCCAGGAAGCTTCAACTCGGGCGTGTCTTCGACCAGCACCACGCGTTCTCCGGCCGGAATCTCGCCGAGCATGGCGTTGAGGAAAGTGGTCTTGCCGGTCGACGTGCCGCCGGAGATGAGGATCGTCTTGCGAGCCTGGATAGCACTACGCAGGAACGCTACCGGCTCGGCCGCGGCATCGGGCATGGGATATTCACGCCCCTCGGTGAGTGGGCCGGCGTCGTAAGCGTCGAGCGGCAAATCGAGGCGGCGATGGCGGCGGATTGCCATCGCCCAATGCTTGCGCGTCGCGGGCGGACCGCAGAACTGGATACGCGCGCCGTCGGGCAAGGTGGCTCCAAGCAGCGGGTGCTCGCGATTGATGCCCTGGTGACTCACTCGCGCGACCTGCTCGGCGAGGCGCTGGACCAGCTTGTCGTCGATCTCAGGCGCCTTGATGCGCTGCATGCCATCGCGCCCGGCGTCCTCGATCCACACCTCACCCGGACGGTTGACGATGATTTCGGTCACCGTGTCGCGCTCGAGCCAGTTCCGGAACGGCGCGAGATAGGCGTCGAGATAGACGCTGCCGCTCGGGGCGAGCGGCAACTCTTCCGGATCGTCGTCGACCAACTTGTGGATCTCGGCGCTCATCAGCGTGTCAGATCCGCGGGGCCTGGCTGAAGTCGAGATCGCGCGCTGTGAACACGCGGATCGGCTCGCCCATACGCACGCGGATGGTCGGTCCGATCTGGCCGTTCTGCTGTAGCGCCGTCGACGCCGCGCTTTGTCCGCCACCCACGACAACCTGGCTGCCGCTGCCGCCGAGCGTGCCGAGACCGCCGATCACCGACAGCAGCAAAGCGGAGCCGAAGCGCTGGAAGAAGTGCGAGTCGACCTTGCCCGGCACGCCGCCGCTGCCGTCGAATGCGGTGCCGGGCGAGGCCAGCGCGACCGAGACGCCATCGGGCCGGATGAGGCGCGTCCAGATCACGTAAGCGCGCTTCTGCCCGGCCTGCAGGCCCGACTGATATTGGCCGATCAGGCGAGAGCTGCGCGGCACCAGGATGCGCCGCCCGTCGTAGCTCTTGACGTCCTGGCTCACCACTGCGCGGACGAAGCCGGGCACGTCCGTGTTGATCGCGGTCTCGAGCACTGCCGGGATCATCGTTCCTTGGGTGATCGTGGTCGCCGGATCAAAATTGCTTGCCGCGGTCGCGGGTCCGCCACCGACTCCGCCGATGCGGCTGGCGAAGTCACCCGCCGCGTTACCTGTGGCCGCGCTGCCCGCCGCAGTCTCGCCAGTGGGCGCGGTGACGGCAAGCGCGGGCGCGGGCAGCGCACTCGAATCGAACACCACGGTCGGCGACGCATGAGGATTGGTCACAGGCATTGCCGCGACGTTCGGCGGCACGGCGTAGACCGGCGAGGGCGCTGGATCGACCGGCGCGGCAGGCGTAGCGGCTGCGATGGCGGCCTGCTGTGCGGGCGTCGGTGGGACGATCGCCGTCTCGGGCTGGACAGGACCGGTCGGTGCCGGCGGTGCCACCGACTGATCCTCGCCCATGCGCGAGGCGTTGAGGCCCCACAAGGTAGCGGCGCCGAGCAACGCAACGAACCCGACGCCGCCGGCGAGGGCAAGCGCGTCGGAGCGGCCCTTGCGCTGGGCGACCACCGGGTAGGCCGTGCGGCTGGCGAGATCGATGATCTCCGCACCCGCTTCCTCGCGCGGATCGGCGTCGGGTTTGCCGCGGGTCTTCTCGGGCAGGCGCATGGCGAGCTTCATCACTTCACCTCCGTGGTGGCAGGGGCGGGGGCGGCCTGTGCGAGCGCAGGTTGCCGAGCGGGCCGTGCCGGACCCCGGTTGGTCAGCGTCGCGCGATCCTCGCCGGAGCGCAGGACGAGCTCACGCGGCACACCGTCGACCACAAGAGTCTCGCCGCGAACCGCAAAGTTGACCGGTCCTTCCTTGCCTTCGTGGTCCTTGACCAGGATCGCCGGGAGCGGCGTGCCCGCTGACCAGGACAGGAAAGTCGCGGTGCCGTCGTCGTAGATCTGCGCCGGCAGCAGCGCGCGGTCGCCTTTCGCCTCCCAGGCGAAGTTGAGCTCGGCCGGATCCACTACCGCGTAGGGATCGCTCGCCGCCCTGAGCTCGACGGCGTTAGGCCCTTCAGGAGCCGGCGTGGCAGCGGCATCGGCCATTTCGGTGTCTTGCGGCTCTTCGGGATAAGTGAAGGCGAGCACGTAGAGCGCATTCCGGTTGGCCGGGCTGGCGACGAGGTCGAACAGGTACGTGTGCTTGTCGGTCACGACGGTCATGTTGGTCGCCGCCCGCTCGGCGAGCGGCTTGATGAACAGCAGGTTGGCCCGCTTGTTCGGCGTCACCTGCCAGGCGGTCGAATCGCCGATCGCGACGTTCTCGATCTGCTCGTCCTCGCCGAAGCGGATCGTCGCCTGGACATTGGTCCGGCCTTCGATGCGCACCACTTCGTTCTCGGAATAGAGCCGCTCGACGAGGCGGGGATCTTCCGCGTGCGCCGGCGCGGGCGCGAGGGTGCAGGCAAGCAGCGCTGCGGCAAGCCCAAGGGTCATCCGGGCGCGGGTCATCAGAACTTCTCCATGGAACGGGCGAGGCGGGCATTGGCGGGCGCGCGGAAGCGGCTGCCGATGCCTCGCGAGCGGGACAGCGAGGCGTTGGGACTAGCCGCCGCCGACGAGGCGGCCGCGGAGGCTGCTGCGGCCGCGGCGATGATCTTCGATCCGCGCGCCGCGCTGCCGGCACCGGCAGGGCCCGGATCGTTCGCGGCGACCGGAGTGGCCGGGCCGAGGCGGATCGCGCGAGACGGCGCCGGCCGATCGAGCTCGGCGGCAGCGCCCAAGGCGGCCGCCGGAGCCGCGGGCGGAGCGAGCGTGGCCGCCGGGCTCTCGTCGACCGTTATCGTGCCGGTCATCCCGAACACCGTCCAGCCGGCGACAATCGTCCCCGCGATCCTGAGCACCATGACCATCAGCGCCATGTGGACCGCGCCGATCATGAAGAACGCCATGGCCGCCCTGGCGTCGATAGCGCCCGGGCTCTCGACCAGCGCGCGCAGCACGGGAACCGACAGGTCGAGCATCAGCGAGCCGCCGATCACCGCGAACAACGGGGCCAGCGCGAGCAGGACCACGCCCTTGAGCCAGCCGGCGAACAGCCCGCGCGTCGAGGTGAACAGCGCCATGACGACGAACACGGGGCCGAGGCTGAGCATGATCGCCAGCGCGATCTTGCTGGTGGCGAGAATGCCGACCGTGCCGAGCAGGAGCAATGTCGCGCCGAGCCACAGCAGCCCCGGCGGCGAGAACGTCGAGGGATTCTCGACCGGCGCGGCCGCTCCCGAGGCGTCGACCAGCGCGGCGAAGACGATGTCGATCTTGTCGGCAAAGACTTGCGTCGCCGACCCCTTCACTCCGGTCAGCAGCGCCGCCAACTGGTCGGGCGCGCCGACCGCGAGGTTCCAGACCATCGACTGGTAGGCAAGCCAGCTGGTGGCGAAAGTCAGCACCAGGCCGATGGTGATCATCCGGGGCGTCAGCGCCGAGACGCCGAGGCGGCTGCGCCCGGTGATCAGCGAGAAGGCGAAGAATGCGACGTAAAGCGTCAGCAGGATGGTCAGCGCGGGCAGCAGCGCGCCGTCGGTGCCGAACAACCGGCCGAACGCCATCTGCGCCATCGAGCTTGCGGCGCAATCGACGCCGCGCAAGCTGGCCGCAACGCCGCTGCCGACGCTGTCGAGGGCCTGCTGGCACGTTGCGGCGTTCATTCGGCTGCCTCCCACGCGGGAAACTCGCGGTCACCGTCCGAGTCATCGCCGGCGGAGCCGGGCCAGGATCGGCCGGTCAGCGCCGGGTACCAGTCGGCCGGCTCCTCGCCGACTGCCTCGCGCAAGAGATCGAGCCGCCGCACCGCGCTTTCGCGGCCGGACAGGATCGTCAGCACCTCGGGCGCGCCCGAGAGGTCGAGCCGCACCACGACGCTAGCGTCGGGCTGGCGGACCAGAAATGCGCGGCTATGCGCCGGCAGGCTGCGGATAAGCGACAGCTCGTGCGCGGTCAGGCCGAAGCCGTCGCAATAGTCCTCGGCGCGGGCCCGCGCGTTGGGCATGAAGATCATCGTCGCGGTCTGCTCGACCAGCGCCGTCGAGATCCGGCTGTCGAGGGCGTCTCGCGCCGACTGGGTTGCGAAACCGACCAGTGCGTTCCTCTTGCGCAGCGTCTTCAGCCAGTCGCGGATGCGCGCAGCGAACACCTCGTCGTCGAGCGCCTTCCAGCCCTCGTCGATCAGGATCATCGTCGGGTTTCCGTCGAGCCGCTCGTCGATGCGGTGGAACAGGTACATCATCACCGGCGTGCGCAGCCGCGGGCTCTCGAGCAGCGCGGTCATGTCGAAGCCTAACACACGCGCCGAAAGATCGAGCAGATCGGCCGAATTGTCGAACAGCCAGGCGTGCTCGCCTTCCTCGATCCATGGGCTCAAGCGGTCGGCGAGGTCTCCGGGCCTGGGTCGGCGCGCGCCCGAAAGCAGCTCGCGGAAGTGGCGCAGGCGGCGCAGTGAGGAATCGTTGGCATAAGCCGCGTCGACCGCAGCCGCGATCGTCGCCAACTCCTCGGGCCCCTCGGCCTTGAGCAGTACCGCCAGCCAGTCGCGCAGGAACGCACGGTTGCCAGGGTGGTCTGGCAGCGCAAGCGGGTTGAAGCCGGTCGGTTCGCCCGGGCGAACACGATCATAGCGCCCGCCGATCCCGCGAATGAACAGCTCGCCGCCGCGGTCCTTGTCGAACAGTATCGTGCGGGGATTGAACTTCTGCGCCTGCGCGGCGAGGAAGTTCATCACCACGGTCTTGCCCGAACCCGACGGTCCGATGACCGAGAAGTTGCCGAGATCGCCGTGGTGGAAGTTGAAGAAGAACGGCGTCGCGCTGGTCGTCTCGAGCAGGCACACCGCATCGCCCCAGTGGTTGCCCGTCGCCTGGCCGAGCGCGAAGCCGTGCAGCGATCCGAAGCTCGCCATGTTGGCCGTCGAGATCATCGCGCGGCGCACCAGGTACGCTTCGTTGCCCGGGAACTGGCCCCAGAACGCGGGCTCGAGGTTGGTGTCCTCGCGCACCGCGATCGCGCCGGTGTCGGCGAGCGCCGCGGCCACGGCGGCGGTCGCGTCGTCGAGCCGGGCCAGGTCGCGCTCGCGCACGAGCACGGTCAGGTGATGGTCCCCAAACCCCGTAGATCCGGTGCCGAGCGCATCGCGGGCGGCGAGCATCTCGGCGCGCTCGGCCATCGCGTCCTCGTCGGCCGAGCGCAGGCGGCGCAGCGCGAGATCCATCCGCTCGCGCGCGGTCTGCCGTTCCTGCGGGGCGAAGCTCTCGGTCACGACCATCTCGAACGGAAGCCGAAGGATCCCGTCGAGCAGGCCCGGAGAGGTCGCGTCGGGATAGTCCTTGAGGCTGAGGATCGAGGCGAAATCGGGTTCGCCCGCGCCGCGCAGCTCCATCGCGTCGAGCCCGAAGGAGGCGCGGCGGTAGGGGAGCATGCGGCCGACGTCGGTTTCGTCGTCCGGCCGGCGCACGGGACGCATCTCGCCGTTATAGAGCGCGCTGAGGAGCTCGAGCAGCTCGTTGTTGGTCATCCCGCTCGGGCCGAGATAGTCGCCGAGCGGCTGCGCCCCGTAATCGCCCAGCGAGGCGGCGAGAGACTGAAGCGCGGCGCGCAAGCTGCGCAATTCCCTGGGGTCCGCCTCGAGCTGTTCGCGCCGCCGCGAGAACAGCTTGCCGGCGCGTTCGGCGAGGCCGGCCTTGCCGCGCGCCGGGCGTCGCACCAGCGTCACGAACTGATCGTTGACGAACAGCGAGCCGCTCGCGAGCTTGTTCCGCCAGCGACGGTCGATATGCGCGGCGAGCGGGTCGTCGAACTGCGCGGCGAGCTCGACCGAGACGCGGCGGCGGATCACGTGGTGGTAGAGCACGAAGCGCGCGTCGAGGTTCGAGCGCAGCATGACCTCGCGCGTGATCGCGTGCTGGTTGAGCGCCTCGGTGTCCTCGGTCTCGAACAGCAGGCCGGGCACCTGCAGCGCGCTCATCAGCGAGCCGTCGCGCAGCAGCAGCGTCTGCTCGTCGACGAGCCGGGCGTAAGGCAGGCGGTCGCCGGCGTGCGCTTCCTTCGCGCTCCACGCGGCGGCTCCAAGCCACTTGATACTCATTCGATCGCTCCCTTCCGCCCGCTCAGGCGGCGTAGCTGTTGCAGCCCCAGCGCTTGAAGTTCTTCACGCGCGGGCAGCGGCTCACCTTGGTGATCCACAAGTCGAAAGTGCGCGGCTCTCGCAGGCACGCGAAATAGCCGATCGCATGCATCACGAACGGAACCGGCAGGATCCACAGGCTCTTGCTGATGATGAAGGCTTGCGCCGTCACGCAGCCGTTGATGATGAAATAGTTCATCGTCACGCCCGCGAACATCTGCGGCCGCGTCAGCGCGCGATGGACGGGGTGACGGACCAGCTCCATGGTTCAGCCTACCGCCGCGGCCGACTGGATGCCGGCGACGATCGAGGCAGCGCCGAACAAAATGAAGCAGCCGATGATCACGGTCGCGCCGAAACGCCAGTTCATCCGCCCTGTCAGCATAAGGAAACCGACTGCTGCGACGGCCATGACCGCGACCATCGTGGCAACGTTGCCGAGCAGCGTGCCCTGCAGCCAGGCCAGCGCCGCGATGATCGGACCGGAACCGGCCGGGTCGGCGCCCTGGGCTTGCGCGGCGGTTGGTGCCAACGATGCTGCAACGAAAGTGAGACGGAACAACAAACGCATCTATTCGGTACTCCGGGAATGGTTCGACAGCCGCCCCATCACAGAGGCGACATAAAGCTGAGTTTCGCGAATGGCCGGAATGCCGTTCGCTGCGATCACGCGGCTCGGCCCGGCGTTGTAGGCGGCGAGCGCCTTCTCGATGTCGCCGTCGAACCGGTCGAGCTGCTGGCGGAAGTAGCGCGCGCCACCTTCGAGATTGGCGAACGGATCGTCGGGATCGACGCCCATTTCGCGCGCCGTACCGGGCATCAGCTGGGCAAGCCCGCGTGCTCCGGCCGGGGAAACAGCGTTCGCGCGCCAACGGCTTTCCTGCCACACCACCGCTTCGAGCAGAGCCGGGCTGAGGTCGAAGCGCGCCGCGAGCTGTTGGATCTTGGCCGCATATGTAGCGGGAACGACCTGCGCGGCCAGCGCGGGTTGGCTCGCCGCGTAATCGGCGATGAGCGCCATCTCGGCAGGCACTTCGGCAAGCGGCGCGGCCGAGACCGACGCGGGCTCGGAGTTCGCACCCGCGATCCAGTGCGCCTCGCCGCCAGGTCCGATTTCGAGCACGTCGGCTTGCGCGGGAAGCGCAATCAGCCACAGCGCGGCGAACGGAACGACAGCTTTCGCGGAACGCAAATTCATCCGACCCCTCCCGAGTCCCAAAAGCTTAGCTGATTTCGGGAAGGGGGGACAGACGAAGGTGGTGATTCGCCCCTGGATCGGACACAGGGCCAGTGAGCCCGGTTCGCTTGAACAAGGTTTCACGAAACGGATGCGGGCCGTCACCGTCGCTCCGGACGGTCGGCCGCGGCTCGCTGCGCGGCGAGCGGAAATCGGGCAGGAAGGGCAATTCGACCCGGCGTGAAGGGCTCGCGTCCGCGTTGGGGGCGCGGGCGGCCTGCGCCGTGGGGGCTGGCTTGGCCGCCGTCGGCTCGGTCGGCGTTCCGGCATGCGCCGGCGCGCCTAGTCCGGCGAGCAAGGCGCCAAGCGCGTAAAATCTGAAACCACGCAGAATCATCATGCCTCCGCCGCGCCTGATGCGGCAGAGACATGACACTTCGATGACAGCGCGCGTCTATTTTGCGCCCGCCAACCAGCGAACGTCCAGGCGGCCCGCCTTGCGGGAGCTTATCTGGCCGCTAGCGCCGTGCGATCGAGCGAATCGAGCGCCAGGCGAGCAACCTTGCGAGAGTCTTCCCAGGAGCCGTCCGCCAGCTGGACCCGGTAGCGGTCCTCGGCGGCGATGGCGGCGCGAAAGGCGTCACGCGCTTCGGCCATCCGGCCGGCGCGGGCATAGGCCGTGCCGAGGTTGATCAACAGCGCCGGATCGCCCGGGGTTTCCTTGAGCGAGGCTTCGAGGCTGGCGATCGCGCCTTCGGTCCGGCCGGCGGCCAGTTCCTCGTAAGCGGCGTCGGCAGGATCTTGCGACGGTTCCTTTTCGGCCGCGAACGGCACGGATTGAGCCAGGAACAGGGCCGAGACGAGCATTCCAAGGGCCACGACAATTCTCCCAAATTCGGTGTCCGACAAGGAGAATGCCCCACGAAGGGTGTTCGGCACAATAAAAATCGAAGGCTGTCATCAAACTGCAATAAACAGTCGCTACCGGTCAAGTCATAATTGTCACAATATAGTCATTTAAGTGTAACTCTCTGGTTCTGACGATACTGCAAAAAAAGTGTCACTTGGCTGTCCTAGTGGCGAGTCGCGATCAACGAAATCGCTAACTCGTCCGTTTCATATGAGGGGCCGTCTGCTGTGACTCATCTAACTCGCTCGCTCGTCCTAGGCTGTGGTGTATTGCTCACTCTTACAGCCTGCGGTCCCGACGATATCGTTTCCCCCGGCACGGGCGGCAACGTCATCATCAACAATCCCCCGGCGCCTCCGCCCCCGCCTCCGCCGCCGCCTCCTCCGGCGACTGTTACGCCCGCGGCCGGCTGCCCGACCATCTCCGATCCGCAAGGTCTCACCGATTCGGGCACGATCAGCGGGCCCACCGGCACCTGGCGCGTCTGCACCCTTCCGCGCGTGATCCGCGCCTCGAGCACGCTGCCCAAGGTCGCCGGGTTGCTTTACCAGATGAATGGCCGGGTCGACGTGGGCTGCGACGGCGGCTTCACGGCGCCGACTGCCGGCGCTCCGGTCACTACTTCGACCGTCGCCTGCCCGATCACCCAGCCGATGACGGCGGACAGCAACGTCAACCTGACGATCGCTGCCGGCGCGATCCTGTTCGGCGGCACCGGCCAGTCGTGGCTCGCGGTCAACCGCGGCAACCGGCTCACCGCGGTTGGCAACGAGACCCAACCCATCGTCTTCACCAGCCGCGACAACGTGCTCGGCCTCAACGACAACAACTCGCAAGGCCAGTGGGGCGGCGTCGTGCTGCTCGGCCGCGGACGGGTGACCGACTGCACC
Source organism: uncultured bacterium (assembly GCA_965977975.1). Taxonomy (GTDB): domain Bacteria; phylum Pseudomonadota; class Alphaproteobacteria; order Sphingomonadales; family Sphingomonadaceae; genus Croceibacterium_A. Next base: position 9,374 of record CBHCZH010000016.1, on the reverse strand, counting down.
GTCGGTTCGGTCGCCGGTGGAACGTGCGAGCGCCAGACCGAAGGAGCGCCCGATCCGGCGCGGTTCGGCGGCGCCGACGATACCTACGACGCAGGGCGGATGAGCTACGTGCAGGTCCGCTTCTCGGGCTTCATCCTCGGCTCCAACGTCGAGCTGCAATCGCTAACCCCGGGCGGGGTCGGCAGCGGGACCACCTTCGATCACTTCCAGAGCTTCAATAGCTCGGATGACGGCATCGAGTTCTTCGGCGGCCAGCCGCGGGTCAAGCACGTCGTGATCACCGGCGCTGACGACGACAGCCTCGACGTCGACGTCGGCGCGCGGGCCGATTTCCAGCACGTGCTGCTGATCCAGCGCCCCGGCCAGGGCGACGCGCTGTTCGAAATCGACAGCAACGGCAACGAAGCGGACACGCCGCGCACCAACCTCCGGGTAGCCAACTTCGTCGCGCTTCAGCCGGAGACCAGCGCGACCAACGAGGCCGCCGACCGGGCGTCGGCGCTGTTTCGCGGCAACTCGGACACTACGCTGGTCAACGGCGTGATCGTCACTCCGAACAATGAATGCATTCGCATGAACGGTTCGGGCGGAGCCGACGCCGCCACGCTTTCGGCACGCTCGGTCGTCATGCAGTGCAACGCGACCAAGTACATCGGCAGCGGCACCTACTCGGCCGCGCAAGTCGCGACATTCTTCGGCTCTGGCGCGAACAACAACAACGACGCCTTCACCAGCACGCTCACGACCCTGTTCGTGAACGGAGCCAATGAGGACGCGGTGGTCGCGTTCGACGCGAGCACACTGTCGAGTTTCTTCGACGTGCCGAGCCCGAACCGGATCGGCGCGGCGTGGACCGGCAACAACACTTGGTACAACGGCTGGACCTGCAACAGCTCCTACGCAAACTTCGGCGCCGGCAACTCGGGGGCCTGCACCTCGCTGCCGATTACCTGAAACCGGCTGCCCAGCCCGCTTACGGGGGCAGCCGGCCTGGCTGCCCCCGGCACTTTATCGGCCTCCCAAGGGGTTCGCCCATGTCCACGATTTCGCGTCTTGCCGGCCTGCTTCTGGTTACCACGGCTGCCGTTTCACCCACCTTCGCCGCCGCGCAGGACGATCCCGACCCCGCGCAGGGCAGCCTGGGCGCCGCGCCTGAAGCGCCTCCGTCGGGTGAGGAAGTCGGCGAGCCCGTGCCTTCGCCCGATGAGGGGGACGTCGACGTTTCGGTTCCCGGCGCGGGGGAAGAGCTCGAAGTCTCGGTCCCCGGCGGCAACGAGATCCTCGTCACCGGCCGGCGCGACCGCAATGTGACGCGCGCTTCGGACCAGGTTGTGTCGGTGCTGTCGACCGCGGAGATCGCGCGCACCGGCGAAGGCAACATCGCCGGCGCGCTCGGCCGCGTGACCGGCCTCAGCGTGGTCGGATCGGGCTTCGTCTATGTACGCGGACTTGGCGATCGCTATTCGCTCGCGTTGCTCAACGGCTCGCCGCTACCTAGCCCCGAGCCGCTGCGCCGCGTGGTGCCGCTCGACCTGTTCCCAACCGGTGTCATCGCCTCCTCGCTGGTGCAGAAGAGCTACTCGGCCAATTTCCCCGGCGAGTTCGGCGGCGGCGTGATCAACCTGACCACGCGGTCGACTCCGGCCGAGCCGTTCCTGACCATCGGCGCGGGCGTTTCATGGGATTCGGAAACCACCTTCCAGACCGGTTACACTTATTACGGCAGCAGCAGCGACTGGACCGGTTACGACAACGGCAACCGGGACATTCCGCCCGCGCTCGCAGCCTTCTTTGCGAGCGGAGAGCGGATCAGTACCGGCAACGTCGACACTCAGGCGATCGCTGGCGAGCTGGTCAACAGCCGGAACGCCGTGGTGCAGCGCTGGAGCGAGATTCCGGCCAACTTCTCGGCGTCGTTGTCCGCCGGCAAGACCTTCCCGCTGGGCGCCGCCGACCTCGGCGTGGTGGCGGCGGCCGGTTACAGCAACAAGTTCCAGTCGCGTGACGCCATCCAGCAAACCTCGCTGACAGCCGACCTGTCGCAGGTGGAGTCGGATTTCCGCCGTGTCACGACCGATCAGCGAATCGTGGCGAACGGGCTGCTCGGGCTCGCCCTGGAGTTCGGCGACAATACGATCCGCTGGACCAATCTCTACATCCACGACACGATCAAGCAGACCCGCCTGGGCCTCGGTCAGCGCAACCAGACTCCGACGGATCTCCTTCAGCAGGACACGGCCTGGTTCGAGCGGCAGTTGATCAATACGCAGCTGGTCGGCGAATTCCGGCCGCTTCCGGGCCTGCGCGTAGACCTGCGCGGCGGCTATGCGAATTCGCAGCGCGAGGCGCCGTTCGAGCTTTCGTTCGAGTATTTCCGCACCAATTCGGCGGCCGACCCGTTCGGCCAAATCTTTGTCAACCGGTTGCAGAACGGCAATGCCGGCGACGCTTCGATCGGCTTCTCGGACCTCGATGAAGACCTGTGGTCTGGCGGCATCGACGTGAATTACCTGATCGTCCCCGACCTCTCGGTAACGGTCGGCGGCTACTATTCGGACACCAACCGCACCAGCTCGCGACGTGAATTCCTGTTCCTCGCACCGAGCAACTTCCCGGCGGCGGTTGGCACTTTCCGGCCCGACCTGCTGCTCCAGCCCGGGTTCATCGACTTCTACGATATCGAGCTGATCGAAACCGACGAGGCCAATCCAGCGTTCGAGGCGGGCCTGCTCAACTGGGCCGGCTATGCCAAGGCCAACTGGCAGGCGCTCGATACGGTCAGCCTGGATATCGGCGTGCGCTACGAGCATGCCGAGCAAACGGTCGATCCGATCCAGGTATTCAGCGCGCCGGGCAGCGGGGCGGCCGGTACCGCGCTCGAGAACAACTATTGGCTGCCGGCGGCAACGCTGACCTGGGAGATCCAGCCCGACCTTCAGCTACGTCTCAGCGCTTCGAAGACGATCGCGCGGCCGCAGTTCCGCGAGCTGATCTATCAGCCCTACTTCGATCCGGAGAGCAACCGCCAGTACCTCGGCAATCCGCTGCTGATCGACAGCCAGCTGTATAATGCCGAAGCTCGGCTCGAATGGTACTTCGCTCCCGAGCAGCGGGTTTCGGTATCGGGCTTCTACAAGAAGATCGACCGGCCGATCGAGGCGTTCGTCACTCAGCTGAGCGGCGCGTTCCTGACGAGCTATGCGAACGCGCCCGAAGCGCGGCTCTACGGCGGCGAGTTCGAGGTGCAGAAGTATTTCGATCTCGGCTGGGATGAACGCCGGATCGTGGTGATCGGCAACTACACCTTCACCAAGTCCGAGCTGCGCGTGAACCCGACCGACACGACCGCCGTGTTCGCCGCGTCCTCGGGGCTGGCGACCGACTACTTCCGCGACGGGGCACCGCTGACCGGACAGTCGGACCATTTGGTCAACCTGCAGCTCGGCCTCGAAGCCGACGACCACCTTTCGCAGCAGACGATTCTGGTCACTTACGCGAGCGACCGGGTGGTCAGCCGCGGCCTCAACGGCACGCCGCCGCAGCCCGATGTGATCGAAAGCCCCGGCTTCCGCATCGATTTCGTGGCGCGCGAGGCGATCAACCTGTTCGGGCAGGCGTTCGAAGGCAAGCTCGAGATCCGCAACATCCTCGGCCGTGGGCACGAGGAGTTCCAGCGTTCGGGCGATAACCGGATCGAGATCAACAGTTACGACCTCGGAACCACGATCTCGTTCTCGCTGTCGATGGACCTATAGGGTTTCTCCCAGGACCGCTGGAACCCGGCGGCCGAAAACTCAAGGCCGCTCCCCTGCTTTGAGGAGCGGCCTTTCCTTTCTGTGGTCGCGAGGGACCCAAGCGTGTTTCATCGCTCAGGGCTCGTCGAGAACGTAGCCTTTGCCCTTGACCGTGCGCAGGATGTGCCCGGCGCCGGCCTGCTTGAGGCCAGTGCGAAGCCGCTTGATCCAGACGTCCACGGTGCGCAGGTAATCCGGATCGCCGCCCTTGCCGAGCGCTTCGATGATCTCCCGGCGGCTGATCACCCGGTTGGGGTTCTCAACCAGGTAGCGCAGCAGCCGGAAGCCTTTCTCGCTCAATGGGATCAGTCGCCGGCCCCAGCGCGCCTGGACCGCGCCGAGATCGAGCGAAAGCGCACCGAACTCGATGATTCGCAAGGGATCGCGCGGAATGCCTTCGGAATGGAGCACGAGGATACGATCGAGGATCGACTGCCGGCTGACCGGACCGATCATGTAGTCATCGGCGCCGGCACGCATTGCTCGGCGTCGGTCTTCGAGGTCGTCGTGCTCGAGCACCATGGTGATGTGAGCGCCCGCTGTGCGGCTGTCGGCGCGTAGCCGGCGGCACATCTCGAGGCCGGAAAGCTCGGGGATGATCCAGTCGATGAAGGCCCAGCCGCGGCCCTCGATCAGCCTGCGCGGCCCGGCCGCGGTCAAGTGCTCGAAGGCGAAGGTCATCTCGCCGTGGCTGAACGGCTCGAACTCGCCGCCGCCGGGATGAGTCGTCAGAATCGTGATCCGATGCATGCGCCACCAAGCCCTGTTTCATCCTGTTGTGACGCCGCCATGTGACGCATTAATGACGGCCGATCGGCCGGCCGCAGACGGTGCTTGGCTATTTGGTCAATCGCCATTATGTACCGGATGATATGGAAACCGAGACCCTGACCGGCGCGCGCGGCCGCCCGCGCGAGTTCGACATCGAAGAGGCACTCGCCGCGGCGCTGCGCGTGTTCTGGGAAAAGGGCTACGAAGGCGCGTCACTGACCGATCTCACCGACGCGATGGAGATCACCCGGCCGAGCCTGTATGCCGCGTTCGGCAACAAGGAAGCACTCTTCAAGCGTGCGCTCGACCTCTACGAAACCGAGAAGCTCGCTTACGTGAAGCGAGCACTCGACGCGCCGACCGCGCGGGGTGTGGTGCAGCGGCTGCTCGAAGGATCCATCGAGAACGTGACCAGCGAATGCCCGGGGTGTCTCGGCGTGATCGTCTCGGTCAGTTGCGGTAGCACCGAATCGCCGATCCAGCAGGACATCCGCGCGCGCGCCGAATCTTCGAAGGCGGCAATGGTAGAGCGCATGCAGCGGGCGATCGACGAAGGCGACTTCACGCTTCCGGTCAGCGCCGATGCGATGACGCAGTACCTAATCGCGGTGCTGCAGGGTCTCGCGGTTCAGGCGGGAACCGGAGCCAAGCGTGAGCAGTTGCAGCAAATAGCGGACGCCACGCTCGCGATCTGGCCGAGCCGGTGACCGCCCGATTTGCCGCAATGCGGAAAAATATCGGGCGGTACAGAATTATCCCTTGACCTGAACGCTAGATTACATACTTAGCGGTACAGAAAGTTTCGGCGGGTGTTCGCGCGGGCCGTGTTGGGCCTTCGCAATGTCTGCCGGCGCGATCGCTGCTTGCCCATTGCACCGTCTGGTCCGGAGGCGCTCGCTTCCGGAGAAGCCGGTGCGCGCCCTGCGAAAGACCGCCCGATGAACGACCTGACCCCGATCGAAATGGACGAGCTGACGCGGCTCGAGGAATCGGAACGCCAACCTCGCCGCCGGATCGGCCGGATCGGGTGGCTCGTTCTGCTGGTCGTCGCCATCGCGCTCGCCTGGCTTCTGCTGCGCGGGAGCAGCGCGCCCGCCGCCGCTCCGCCCGTGCCGGTGGTGACCGTGGCGACCCCGCTCCAACGCGAGATCACCCAATGGGACGAATACATCGGCCGCTTCGAGGCGAGCCGCAGCGTCGAGCTGCGCCCGCGCGTCTCCGGCCAGGTCACCGCGGTCCATTTCCGCGACGGGCAGTTCGTGCGCCAGGGCCAGCCGCTGTTCACTATCGACCCGCGCCCTTATCGCGCGGCGCTGTCCGAGGCTCAGGCGGGGGTCGCCACGGCGCGGAGCGATCTCGCGCTCGCGCGCAGCGATCTCGACCGCGCGTTGCGACTGGTCGCGGACGATGCCGTAGCCCAGAGCGAGGTCGACGCGCTTCGGGCGCGGGTGAACGCCGCCAACGCCGCGCTCACCGCCGCCCAGGCGCGCGTGCGCTCGCGCAGCCTTGACGTCGAGTTCGCCACGGTGCGCGCGCCGATCAGCGGACGTATCTCCGATCGCCGGGTCGACCCGGGCAACCTCGTCGCTGCCGGTGACGGGCCGGCGGCCACGCTTCTGACCACGATTGTCGCCACCGATCCGCTCTACTTCACTTTCGACGGATCGGAAGGGCTGTTCCTCAAGGCACGCCGTGAGGGGCTCGATCGCGGCGCCGAGGTCCAGATCCGCCTCCAGGACGAGGCCGACTACGAGTGGCAGGGCGAGCTCGACTTCACCGACAACGGGCTCGATCCCAGCTCGGGCACGATCCGCGCTCGCGCCGTGGTCCGCAATCCGGAGAGCTTCCTGACGCCCGGCATGTTCGGCAACATGCGCCTCGCGACCGGCGGCACGGAGAAAGCGCTGCTCGTGCCCGACACCGCGGTGCAGACCGATCAGACGCGCAAGCTGCTGCTGGTCGTCGCGCGGGACGGCACGGTTTCGGCCAAGGAGGTGGAACTCGGCCCGGTGATCGACGGCGGCCTGCGCGTGGTCCGCGGCGGCCTCGCGCCCGGCGACCGGGTAGTGATCGAGGGTACCCAGATGGCGATTCCGGGCAGCAAGGTCACCGCCCGCCGCGGCCGGATCGACGAGCCGGCAGCCCTTTCCGGCAAGGCCCCGGCCGCCCGCTGAGGGCACCGCGCCCGCCGCTGACCCCAGCTCCCCGAGGGAACCTCCTGCCATGCGCCTGTCCCGCTTCTTCATCGACCGGCCGATCTTCGCGGCGGTAATCGCCGTGATCATCACCCTTGTCGGCGCGATCTCGTATTTCTTCCTGCCGGTCTCGCAGTACCCCGAGGTCGTCCCGCCGACCGTGACGGTCAACGCCGTCTATCCCGGCGCCTCGGCCGAGACGGTGGCCGACACGGTCGCCAACCCGATCGAGCAAGAGATCAACGGCGTCGACGGCATGCTCTACCTGTCGAGTCAGTCGACCGGCGACGGACGCGTGACCATCACCGTCACGTTCGAGCAGGGCACCGACCTCGACGAGGCGCAAGTGCTGGTTCAGAACCGCGTCGCCATTGCCGAGCCGCGCCTGCCCGAGGAAGTGCGGCGCCTCGGCATCGTCACCCGCAAGACCACGCCCGACTTCCTGCTGATCATCAACCTGATCTCGCCCGACGGGTCGCTCGACCGCGAGTACATGACCAATTACGCGCAGACGCGGATCAAGGACCGGCTCGCGCGGATCGAAGGCGTCGGCGACGTCCAGCTGTTCGGCCATCGCGAGCTCTCCATGCGCGTGTGGATCGATCCGGGCCGCGCGGCCGCTCTCAACCTGACCGCAGGCGAGATCGTCGCCGCGCTCAGGGCACAGAACGTGCAGGTCGCCGGCGGCACGCTCGGCCAGCCGCCGAGCCCGGGCAGCGCATTCCAGCTCAACGTCGAGACGCAGGGTCGCTTCACCGACCCGCAGCAGTTCGAGAACGTGGTGATCCGCACGGACGCCGCGGGCCGCCAGGTGCGCGTCGGCGACGTCGCCCGGGTCGAGATCGGGGCCGAGAACTACAGCACCTCGGCCTATCTCGACGACCGGGACTCGGTGATCATCCCCGTGCTGCAGGAGCCCGGCTCGAACGCGCTCGCGTCGGCCGGCGCGGTGGAGGCGGCGATCGAGGAGCTGTCGGCCGAGTTCCCCGCCGGTCTCGAATACCGCATCGTCTACAACCCCACCGAGTTCATCCAGCAATCGGTCGACGCCGTGGTCGAGACGCTTCTCGAAGCGATCGTGCTGGTCGTGCTGGTGATCGTCGTCTTCCTGCAGAAGTGGCGCGCTTCGGTGATCCCGGTGCTGGCGATTCCGGTTTCGCTGATCGGCACGTTCGCGGTGCTCGCCGCGCTCGGCTATTCGCTCAACAACCTCTCGCTGTTCGGGCTCGTCCTGGCGATCGGCATCGTCGTCGACGACGCGATCGTCGTGGTCGAGAACGTCGAGCGCAATCTCGAGAACGGCATGACTCCGCTGCAGGCGGCGCGCACTTCGATGGACGAAGTCGGCGCGGCGCTGATCGCGATCGTGCTGGTGCTCTGCGCGGTGTTCGTGCCGACGCTGTTCATCGGCGGAATGTCGGGCGCGTTCTACCAGCAGTTCGCGGTGACCATCTCGGCGGCGACGGTGATCTCGCTGATCGTTTCGCTCACCCTCTCGCCGGCGCTTTCGGCGCTGCTGCTACGGCCGCACCAGCCTGCGCCGAATGGCGCTTACTGGCGGCAGCTCGCCGAGCGCGCCGGCGAGGCCTTCAACCGCGCGTTCGAGCGTTTCGGCGAATGGTACGGCCGCTGGACCGCCCGCGCGGTGGCGATGCCCAGGCGGATGATGGCCGCCTATGCCGGGCTGATCGCGCTGACCGGCGCGGCGCTGTGGGTGACGCCGACCGGCTTCGTCCCGCAGCAGGACCAGGCCTATTTCCTCACCGTGATCCAGCTGCCGCCGGGCTCGGCCACCTCGCGCACCGACGCGGTGATGAAGAAGGTCGCCGAGCGCGTGCTGAAGATCGACGGCATCTCGGGCACGGTCATGCTGTCCGGCTTCGACGGCACCTCGGAGACGCAATCGGCGAGCGCCGCCGCGGCCTACTGGGTGCTCGACGATTTCGAGGAGCGCGCGGCCAAAGGCCAGACGGTCGACGCCCTGATCGCCGAGGCCCAGGCGGCGACCGCCGACATCAACGAGGCGCGGCTGATGATCGTCAAGCCGCCGGTCATCCGCGGCATCGGCTCGGCGGGCGGCTTCAGGATGATGGTCGAGGACAAGAACGGCCAAGGCTACCGCGCGCTGCAGGAGGCCGCCAACGCGGTGATCGCGCAGGCCAACCAGCAGCCGGGAATGGCGGGAGTCTACACCTTCTTCGACACCGGCACCCCGCGCGTGCGCGCCGACATCGACCGCGACAAGGCCCAGATCCTCGGCGTGCCGCCCGCGCGCGTGTTCGAGACGCTGCAGGTCTATCTCGGCTCGGCGTTCATCAACGACTTCAACCTGCTCGGCCGGACCTACCGGGTGACCGCGCAGGCCGACGCGCCGTTCCGCGACAGCGCCTCGGACATCGCCAACCTCTACACTCGCTCCGACAACGGCTCGATGGTGCCGATCGGCTCGGTCGCGACGCTGAGCGACACCACCGGGCCCTACCGCGTCACCCGCTACAACCTCGCCCCGGCGGTCGCGGTCGACGGCGACACGGCGCCCGGCTGGTCCTCGGGCCAGTCGCTCGAGACGATGGAGCGGGTCGCGGCTGAGGTGCTGCCGCGCGGCTACGACTTC
>CBHCZH010000015.1:0-42015 GCA_965977975.1 uncultured bacterium | reverse complement strand
CCGCGCGGCGCCGGCGATCAGGCCCTCCGTCGCTGCGAGCGGGCTGATGTGAGCCATGTTGATGCACAGCACGGCTTCTGCCTGCCCGATCGGCCAAATCGGATCGGCGGCGTTCAGATCGAGCGGTGACAGCAGGTTCGCTAGCCCCTCGTCCTCTCGCCAGGTAAGAATCGAATCGCGCGCGACAGGATCCGGATCGCTCGGCTGCCATTGCAAGTGCGGGAAAGTCCGCGCGAAATGGACCGCATGCTCGCCGGTGCCGCTGGCGACCTCGAGCACCAGTCCGGCCGGAGGCAGCTCCTCGGTCAGCACCGCCGCGATCGGCTCGCGATTGCGGCCCGTGGCTGGAGCATGGCGCTTCATGGGTGGCCGTCGAGGCGGCGGGCGTAGCGCTGGATCGAATCGTTGTCGTGCAGCCAACGGCCTTGTGCTTTCTCGCGCGCACATTGCACTGCAGCCTCGGCGACAGTCTTCGCGTCGATCGAACGGAAGCGGCGATTGTCGCCGTGCAACAGCAGGTCGGTCAGCGGGCTGGCGAGCCGGCCAAGCATTTCGAGCGGTCGCGCGCCGTTCGGGCGCGAACCGCGCAGCAGACCCGGGCGCAGGATATCGAGCCGACGGAACTTGAGCTTGGTCACCGCCGCCTCGATCTCGCCCTTTACCCGCAAGTAGAACGCCTTGCCATGCGCGTCGGCGCCGGCCGAGGAAACCAGCACAAAGTTCGCCACGTTCGCCTCGCGCGCCGCGCTCGCAAGCGACAGCACGAGGTCGTGGTCGACCGCGCGAAACGCCTCCTCGGTCCCCGCCTTGCGGATCGTGGTGCCGAGTGCGCAGATCACCGCCTCGGGCGCGATTGCCGCGACAGCCTCGGGCCAGCCGGTCGGATCGGCAACCAGCATCTCCATGCGCACGCCGCGCGGCATTGGCGCCTCGCGCCGGGTCAGCGCGATCAAGCGCAGCCACGGGTGGTCGATGGCAACCTGCATCACGCGCGAACCGACCAGCCCGGTTGCGCCGGCGAGGAGGACCCGGCGTTCGTCAGACATTCGACAACCCCGCCGGCACCGCGCCGTAGACCTGACGGTACCGCTCCATCGCGTAGCGGTCGGTCATGCCGGCGATGAAATCGGCGATGCGCCGGCTCCGGCCGGGCTCATGCTCCGGCAGGCTCCTGTGCCAGCTTTCCGGCAGCAGCTCGGGCTGCTGATCGTAGGCCGCAAACAGCTTGGCGACCACGAGCCGGGCACGCTCGGCTGTGGCGAGCTGCTCCTGGTGGTAGTAAAGCCGGCGGTAGAGGAAGGTCTTCAGCTGCCGCTCGTGGGCCGCCATGTCCGGCGAGAACGCGGCCAGCGTCCGCTCTGCCCTTCGAACATCTTCCGCCGAGCCTATGCCCGCGAGATTGGCGCGCGTGGTGGTAAGCACGTCGTTGACCATCAGCCCGATCTGATCGCGCACCAGCTCGCGCAGAAGAGCTTCGCGCGGCTGACCGGGGAAGCGGCCCTCGACCGCGCGCCAATTGTCCCTGACAAAATCGAGTTCGAGCAGCTCGTCGAGCTGGAGGAAGTTCGCGCGCAGCCCGTCGTCGATGTCATGGTTGTCGTAGGCGATGTCGTCCGCGAGCGCCGCGACCTGGGCTTCGAGCGACGGCCAGCGGGCGAGATCGAGCGGATAATCGCCATCGAGCTCGGTCAGCGCCCAGCCGGGCTCGACCACCGGTCCGTTGTGCTTGGCGAGGCCTTCTAATGTTTCCCAGCTGAGATTGAGGCCGGGATGCCCGACATATGGGCAATCGAGCCGCATGAGCACGCGCAAGGTGTGCTCGTTGTGGTCGAAGCCGCCGCGCGGGGTCAACGCCGCATCGAGCGCCTTCTCGCCCGAATGGCCGAACGGCGGGTGGCCGATGTCGTGCGCCAGGCACAATGCCTCGGTCAGGTCCTCGTCAAGGCCGAGCGTACGGGCGAGCACGCGGCCGATCTGCGCCACTTCCAGGCTGTGCGTCAGGCGGACGCGGAAATGATCGCCGTCGGGCGCGATGAAGACCTGGGCTTTGCCGGCGAGGCGGCGGAACGCGATCGAATGGATGATTCGGTCGCGGTCGCGCTGGAACGCGCTGCGCGGCCCACGGCTTCCCTCGTGCTGCTGGACGAATTCGCGCCCGCGCGACTGGGCGGGATCGGCGGCGTAGGGCGCGCGGGACATGGAGTGGGGCTAAGGCGTGGTGGAATGGTTGACAACGTGAACGGAAAGGGAACGAAGGTTTGTTGGGCGTTTATCCCCTTGGCATACGTGAATCGGCCCTCGCCGATGTGTTACCGCCGTAGGCGGTAAATCAGGGTGCCTTATGCTTTGCCGCTTTGACTCTTTTGACAATTTCGGCCTAGCCTCTCTCCCGAATAGGGCGGGGGGCTTGCATGGCGGACGAACCGGAAGTTCGGCTCACGTATCACGGCGGCGACGCCGACAGCTACGCGATGGACATGCGATTACTTGGGCAATCCTTGCAGGGCGCAGACGAGATCATGTCGGATGGGCTGATAACCCTGATTCATGGTCGCCCGCCGAAGCGGGGCGAGCGCGCCCCTGTGGTCGCGAAAGTTCGCGAACCGGTCGCCGGCTCATACGATATGTGGGGATTCTGGGAGTCTGCCTATGGCCTGCTCCCGTTGGCGGCGCCGGTCGCCGAGGCAGTCCTCAGTGGCTTCATCGAGCAGTGGTGGATCACCATCAAGGCGAAGTTCACGGGCAAGCCCGACGTGGCTGAGAAGGCAATCGAAGCGATGGCCCAGATGAACCGGGATCATCTATCCGCCCGCGACGCGGAAGATGCGCGCGCCCACGAAAGGCAATTAGCCATGATCGCCGCTTTGCGTGAGACGCTGGCCGGTCAGCAACGGTCGCTTGAGAAGTTCGTCGCCCCTATTGGTCCGTCTGTGCAGTCAGCGGAAATTACCCCTCGCCTTTCGCCACCGGTTGTCGTCTCCAACGATGATGCTGATGAAATCCGGGAGTTCGCGAAGCTTTCGTGGGAACCGCTAGCGGAACTCCGGCTGCGCACTGACGGTTTCAAGTTCCATACCAATGGGCTTAGCATCGAGAACCCGGAGAAGAATGGGTTCCTGATGGCCCGCGTTCTGGACCCTAAGTTCGAGGAAATGGAAAACGTCTATACCGAAGCAGCGCAGCGCAAATCCGAGATCATTGTGCTCGCCAGGCGCGGCTACAAGGACGGCAAACTGGTTAGGATAGACATTGTCGAGTTCATCAACGAAATCGCTGCGTGAGGCCCGCGCCGAAGGCAAGCTGGACCAGTTTGCCAAGGACCACGACACCGACCCGCCCGGCGACGAAGAAGCCTTCAACCAGCTTTTCGGGGCAATGGCCGGAAAGTCGAAAGAAGCTCCGGAAGCATCGCCTCCGGGCGATTGCGACGGTTGAACCGGAACTCGAACTCGCTACAGTAGCGGTCCAGATACTTGCCGCTGACATGAACGTGCGTCCCCGCGATGGACGCTTTTAGGTGGCGCCAGAAGCCCTCGATTGCGTTCACGGTCGCGCCGGTCACGCGGCACACATACTCGTCGCGGCTGTGGTTCACCGCTTCGTGCCGGTAGCCCAACGTGCCGAGCCCGCCGTAAGCCTTGTGCTCATCGGTGTGGATGGTGGTCGGGCGCTTCACGGTCTGGCGAATAAGAGGGAGCAAGGTGCCGCTGCGACGGTCGGGAACTACGTGCGTCACAAGCTCGCCACCGATTTCCATCATGCCGAAAACGGTAGTCTTGTTCGCAGCGGGGTCACCACCGCGATAACCCTTGCGAAGCACGCCGCCAACGAACGTTTCGTCGCACTGGACGGTGCGGCCAAGCCCGCCGATCGGGTCGTTGCCGTCAACATCTGCCATGTGCTGGCGAATGAGCTGCGCCATGCGCCACGCTGTCTTGTAGGTCACCCCGAGCTGGCGCTCCAATTCCTTGGCCGAGACGCCGTGCCGCGTCGTGGTGAAAAGGTGGATGGCATAGAACCACAGTTGAAGCGGGGTGCGGGTCTGCTCGAACGGTGTCCCTACGGTGGGGTGCAGGTGGTGGCCGCACCACTGGCAGGAATAGGCCCGCTCGGCCTTGATGCGATGCCACCCGCCAGCGCGGCCGCACTTGGGGCATTCAAAGCCCTCGCCGAAGCGGACGTTGAACAGGTGACGAAGGCAGGTTTCATCGTCCGGGAAGAGTCGGAAGAACTGCGTCGTGGTGAGTTGTTTTGCCATGCAACATCATATGCCACACTGGGTTACGTATGTAAAGGGGATAAACGCCGTTTGTTGGCGTCAGTCCGTCCCCAAAATCCACTCCGCCGCCTTCTCGGCATGGATCCGCGTGCTGTCGTAGATCGGCAGCACGTTGGCGTCGACGTCGACGACCATCTCCAGCTCGGTGCAGGCGAGCACGATCGCGTCGGCGCCTTCCTGCTCCTTGACCGTGATCATCGTCTTGAGCGCGCGTTCGGCATCGCGGCTCACCTTGCCGACGATCAGCTCGTCGTAAATGATCCGGTCGAGCGCCTCGACATTGTCGAGGTCGGGCGGCAGCAGGTCAACGCCGTGCGCGACCAGCCGGCGGCGGTAGAAGCTCTCCGTCATCACGTTGCTGGTGCCGAACAGCGCGGCGCGTTCGACCTTGGCAGCCCCCATCCGCTCACCGACGCATTCGGCGATGTGGACGATCGGCACCGCGACGGCTTCCGCGACCTGGTCGTAGACCTTGTGCATAGAGTTCGCGCCGATGACCAGCGCACCGGCTCCGGCCTTCTCGAGCCGGCGCGCCGAGGCGATCAGGATCTTCGCCGCGCGCTCCCAGTCTTCCTCCTCGTGCACGGCGTATAGCTGCGAGAAGTCGAGACTCTCGATCAGCAGCGGCGCGCTCGAGCGCCGGTCGGTCCGTTGCTGCACGATGCGATTGATGTGCTCGTAGTAGGTCCGCGTCGAGACCCAGCTCATCCCGCCGATCAGGCCCAGCTTACGCACGTTCGTTCCTCGATCTAGTGGCTCAAATTAGTGGCTCAGGGCCTTGTTGATCTCTTCGACCATCTTCTTGGCGTCGGCCAGCAGCATCATGGTCTGGTCCATGTAGAACACGTCGTTGTCGACCCCGGCATAGCCGACGCCGCCCATCGAGCGCTTGATGAACATCACCGTCTTGGCCTTGTCGACGTCGAACACCGGCATGCCGTAGATCGGCGAGGACTTGTCGGTCTTCGCGGCCGGGTTCACCACGTCGTTGGCGCCGATGATGAACGCGACGTCGGCTTGCGCGAACTCGCTGTTGATATCCTCAAGCTCGAAGACTTCGTCGTACGGCACGTTGGCCTCGGCGAGCAGCACGTTCATATGCCCCGGCATGCGGCCCGCGACCGGGTGGATCGCGTATTTGACGTTGACGCCCTCCGCCTTGAGCAGGTCTGCCATCTCGCGCAGCGCGTGCTGGGCCTGGGCGACCGCCATGCCGTAGCCGGGGATGATGATCACGTTCTCGGCCTGCTGGAGCATGAAGGCGGCGTCCTCGGCGCTGCCGCGCTTCCACGGGCGATCGACCTTCACCGCCCCGCCGGAGCTCGATTCAGCGCCAAATCCACCTGCTATCACGCTGATGAAGCTGCGATTCATCGCCCGGCACATGATGTAGCTGAGGATCGCGCCCGAGCTGCCGACGAGCGCGCCTGTGACGATCATCGCGGTGTTGTGCAGCGTGAACCCCATCGCCGCCGCCGCCCAGCCCGAGTAGCTGTTGAGCATCGAGACCACGACCGGCATGTCCGCGCCGCCGATCGGGATGATCAGCAGGAACCCAATCGCGAAAGCGAGCGCGACGATGGTCCAGAACACCCAGCCCTCGCCCGGTCCGGCGTTCACCGAGAGCGCGTAGAACGCGGTCAGTCCGACGATCGCGGCGAGCGTGCCGAGGTTGATCACATGCCGCGCCGGCAACAGGATCGGCGCGCCCGACATGTTGCCGTTGAGCTTGGCGAACGCGATCACCGAGCCCGAGAAAGTGATCGCCCCGATCGCCGCGCCGAGGGCCATCTCTATGCGGCTGACGGTGAGGATGTTGCCGTCGAGGCCGAGAATTCCGAATGCGCCGGGGCTAAGGAAAGCGGCGGCGGCGACGAGCACTGCGGCGAGGCCGACAAGCGAGTGAAACGCCGCGACGAGCTGCGGCATCGCGGTCATAGCGATGCGCCTGGCGGTGGTCAGGCCAATGATCGCGCCGAGGGCGATGGCCGCGATAATTTCGCCGATGGAAGTCCAATCGTTGTAGGGCGCGCTGCCACAAATCCCATCAGATCGGAGTTGCAAACAAGGTCCGATCGGCACGTGCGTCACCAGAGTCGTCACTACCGCGATTGTCATGCCGATCATGCCAAAGCGGTTGCCGCGCTGACTGGTCGCTGGAGACGACAGCCCGCGCAGCGCGAGAATGAAGCACACGCCGGCGACCAAGTAGGCCAGCGCCACCAATGGGTTCACCCCGTGCACGGCGTCGGCCACGATGCTGAGGTCTGTCGTCTTTTCCGGAAGGTCGAGCGCCACGCCCTAGCGCTCCTTCTTCTTGTACATCGCCAGCATCCGCGCGGTGACCGAGAAGCCGCCGAAGATGTTGACGCTCGCCAGCACCACGCCCGCGAGCCCGAGCCACTTCGCCGCCGGACTCTCCGCCGCTGCCGCGGCGATCAACGCGCCGACGATGATCACGCTCGAGATCGCGTTGGTCACCGCCATCAGCGGCGTGTGCAGCGCCGGCGTGACCGACCAGACCACGTAGTAGCCGACGAAGCACGCCAGCACGAAGATCGAGAGGATCGTGACGAAGTCCATGATCCCTACCCCTTCAGCCTCTCGTTCACGATGGCCCCGCCCTGCGTCAGCCGCACCGCATTGCCGATTTCCTCGTCGAGCACGGGTTTGCCCTGCTCCTTGTCCCAGAACGCTGCGAGGAAGTTGAACAGGTTGCGCGCGTAGAGTGCCGAAGCGTCGGCGGCGAGGAGGCCGGCGGTGTTGGTGTAGCCCATGATCTTGACGCCGTGGCGCGCGACCACCTGGTCGGGCACCGAGCCCTCGACATTGCCGCCTTGCGCGACGGCCAAGTCGAAGATCACGCTGCCGGGCTTCATCGTCGCGACCTGCGCGTCGGTGATCAGCCTCGGAGCGGCGCGGCCGGGGATCAGCGCGGTGGTGATCACGATGTCCTGCTTGGCGATGTGCCCGCTGACCAGCTCGGCTTGCGCCTTCTGGTACTCTTCCGACATCTCGGTGGCATAGCCGCCGCTGCCCTCGCCCTCGATCCCGGCGACGCTCTCGACGAAGACCGGCTTGGCGCCGAGCGACTGGATCTGCTCTCTCGTCGCGCTGCGCACGTCGGTGGCCGAGACCTGCGCACCGAGGCGCCGCGCGGTGGCGATCGCCTGCAGGCCGGCGACGCCGACGCCCATAACGAAGACCTTGGCCGCGGCGACAGTGCCAGCCGCGGTCATCATCATCGGGAAAGCGCGCCCGTACTCGTTCGCCGCCGCCAGCACCGCTTTGTAGCCGGCGAGGTTCGACTGGCTGGAGAGCACGTCCATCGACTGCGCGCGAGTGATGCGCGGCATGAACTCCATCGCCAGCGCCTCGAGACCCGTCGCGGCGTAGTCGGCGACGCACTGGCGCTCGTTGAACGGGTCGAACATGGCGGCGACCCAGGCGCCCGAAGCTACGCCCGTCAGCGCCTTGGCGGCCGGCGCGCGTACCGCGAGGACGATCTCCGCGCCCTTGACCACGTCCTGCACCTGACCAAGCTCGGCGCCGGCTTCCTCGAACGCGGCGTCGGAAATGCTCGCGCCTTCGCCCGCGCCGCGTTCAATCGCAACGGTAGCGCCTAGAGCGATGAATTTCTTGACGGTTTCAGGAGTCGCGGCGACGCGGCTCTCGCCCGCGGCCCGTTCCTGCAAGACCGCGATCCGCATCCCCGCCCGGTCCGGCTCAGGAAATTAGAAGAATGACGAGGAGCACGATCAGCAGGATCGGCGGGATCGACCACTTGATCAGGCCGATGAAGCCGCCGTACGTTTTCTCATGCGCCTTCATCTCTTGGGCGGAATCCATCGCGCGAACTCTCCATTGGGCGTCGTTTGTCGAGCCGCTCTATCGTCGCATCGCGATGCGCTCAAGCCCTGTCCTGAGCGGTGATCGAAGGGCCGACCTGCGCTGCTTAATCGCCTCTTTACTCCGCTGCGCTATCGCAAGGCTCATAAGGTAAACAGGGTAGGACGAATGGCGGACGCCGAACAGCGCCTCTTGATGCTGATCGACGACGAACCGGCGCAAAGCCGGTTGATCACCGCGCTCGCTTCGCGCGAGGGCTGGCGTACGATCGTGGTCCGCGATTCGGAAACCGCGATCGCCACGCTCGGCACACGCCAGGGCATGCAGCTGTCGGCCATCATCCTCGACCAATGGGTGCCCGGCGATCAGGCCTGCGAGCTGATCCGCGAGCTGAAGGACCGCCGCCCCGGATTGCCGATATTGATGCTCACCACCAGCACTTCGCCGTTGCTTGCGGTGGAGGCGATGCGCGCGGGAGCGACCGACTATCTCGTGAAGCCGGTCGCACCCGACCGGATGATGCAGGCGCTGCGCAACACCACCACTCGCGAAGCGCCGCAGGACGAGCTTACTCCGCTGACCGAGAAGATGCCGGCAGTGCTCGATTTCGACGCCATGATCGGGACCGCGCCGCCGTTCCGTGCCGCGCTGGCCAAGGCCGCCAAGGCTGCGCGGGGCCATGGCGCGGTACTGATCGAGGGCGAAACCGGCACCGGCAAGGAAATGCTGGTGCGCGCCATGCACGCCGCATCCCCGCGCGTGCGCACCGCCTATCGTATGGTCAATATCGGCTGCGTTCCGGCGAGCAGCCTCGAATCGATCCTGTTCGGGCACGAGAAGGGCGCCTTTGCAGGCGCCTTCGACCGCCAGGTCGGCACGCTGCAGCACTGCGACGGCGGCACGCTGGTGCTCGACGAGATCGATCGCCTTTCGGTGGAGCTGCAGGACCGCCTCGCCGAGGCGCTTGCCAATCGCTCGGTGCGTCCGATCGGCGCGCATCACAGCTTCAAGGTCGACGTGCGCGTGATCTCCGCCAGCAACCTGCCGCTCGCGGACCTTGTCGCGACCGGCCACTTCCGCGCCGAATTGCTCGAGCTGCTCGGCGGCACCACGATCGTGCTGCCGCCGCTGCGCGAGCGGGCGGGTGACATTCCTGCACTCACCCGCCACTTCCTGGGCCGCATCGGCGAGCAGCCCGGTCTCAGGCCGCTCGGCATCACCGACGGGGCGCTGCAGCTGCTCGCCGCATTCGACTGGCCGGGCAACGTTCGCCAGCTCCAGGCCGTGCTGTTCCGCGCCGCGGTGTTCTGCGACGGCGACGCGCTGACTTCCGAGGATTTCCCGCAGCTCAACGAGATGCTCGGCGAGATGGAAATGGCCTCGCATCCCGCGCAGGACGGGATCGGCGTGGAGCTCTACACCAGCGACGGCAATCTGCGCCCTCTCGAGGACATCGAGGCCGACGTCATACGTCTCGCTATCGGCCACTATCGAGGTCGTATGACCGAAGTCGCGCGCCGGCTCGGCATCGGCCGGTCGACGCTCTACCGCAAGCTCGGCGATCTCGGGATCGAGAGCGCAGCCTAGACCCTGTCTAGGCAACGCCGGTGCGGGCCGATAGGCAGGCCCGATGGCGAACGACCTCGATTTTTCCGGCAAGTCCGTTCTCGTCACCGGTGCCGCATCCGGCATTGGCGCAGCTTGTGCCGCCTGGCTGGCCGATCACGGCGCCAGCCGGCTGATCCTGGTCGATCGCGATGCGGACGGGTTGCACCGGCTCGGGCGCGAAGGCGCGAAGTTCATCGGCGACGTCGCCGATCCGGCGCTGTGGGAACGCGTCGAGGCCGAAGCAGGCCGGACCGACCATGCGGTACTCAACGCCGGGATCGCCGCCGGTGCGCCCCTTACCGAAACCTCGTTCGAGGAGTGGCGCCGCGTGCTCTCGGTCAATCTCGACGGTGCATTCCTGTCGCTACGGACGGCCTTGCGCCTGATCGGGGATGGCGGCTCGATAGTGCTCACCGCTTCGGCCGCGGGGCTCAAGGCGGAGCCTGGCACCGCCGCCTATGCCGCTTCGAAGGCCGCCGTAATCCAGCTTACCAAGGTTGCGGCCAAGGAAGCGGCCCCGCGCAGCATCCGCGTCAACGCGATCGCGCCTGGCGGGGTCGACACGCCGATCTGGGATGGGCTGCCGTTCTTTCAGGGCCTCGTTGCCCAGACAGGTAACCGCGCCGCTGCGATCGAGGTTCTGGCGCGCATGGCGACACCTCTCGCCCGCTATGCGGCGCCCGAGGAGATCGCGGGTCAAATCGGTTTTCTGCTTTCGGACATGGCTCGCAACGTGACCGGCACTGTGCTGGTCAGCGATGGGGGCTACACGATCTGAGCGGCCTTATGCGGCTGCTTGGAATGCGGCGCTCGGATCGAAGGCGGCGCTGGGACGGCCGAACAGGTAGCCTTGCGCGAAGTCGCAACCGAGCTCGCGCAGCCGATCGAGCTGAGCCACTGTCTCGACGCCTTCCGCGACCACGGTCTTTTTGAGCCCATGGCCGAGCGCGAGCACCGCGCGGACGATCTGCTCGCTCTCTCCGTCCGCGTCGAGCAAACCGGCGATGAACGAGATGTCGATCTTGAGCATGTCGACGGGGATTTCCTTGAGATGGATCAGCGAGGCATAGCCGGTCCCGAAATCGTCGAGCGCGATGCGCACGCCGGCGTCGTGCAGCACCTGCAGCGCGGCGGCCGATTCCCCGGCCTTGCCCAGCAGCGTACCTTCGGTGACCTCGACGCACAGGCGAGCCGGCGCCACCTCCGCTGCCGCCAGCTTGCCCAGCAGAGCATGCCCAGCCTCCGGACCGTGCAAGTCCATCGCGGTGAAATTGACTGCCAGCGTTCCGGTAAACCCAGGATGGCGCCGCAGCTCGGCGATCGCGAGCTCGACGACGCGCTG
This sequence comes from uncultured bacterium, assembly GCA_965977975.1. Taxonomy (GTDB): domain Bacteria; phylum Pseudomonadota; class Alphaproteobacteria; order Sphingomonadales; family Sphingomonadaceae; genus Croceibacterium_A. The sequence continues at coordinate 30,937 of CBHCZH010000015.1, read as the reverse complement.
CTGCACCGATGGGCCAATCTCCTCGTCGGCGAGCACACACTCGAAACTTTCGGGGGTGAGAAGCCCGCGCTGCGGGTGGCGCCAGCGCAACAGCGCCTCGACCCCGACCAGCTTGCTCTGGCGCAAATCGAGGATCGGCTGGAAATGCAGCAGAAACTCGGACCGCCGCAGCGCCCCATGTGCGTCCCTGATCAGGTCGAGCCGGCTCTGGATCTGCTGGCGGAGACTGTTGTCGAATGCCTGCCGGCGCCCGCGACCGAGCCTCTTGGCCTCGTAGAGCGCGATGTCGGCCTGCTGGAAAAGATCGGCGGGCGAGGCGGCACCATCCGAACCGGCAACGCCGATGCTCAGTGAGAGCGTTCCCGAGCAGGACTGGTGCAGCCAGGAGGCACCTTGCAGCCGGTCGAGCGCGGCGGCGATGCGTTCGCTTTCGGCGCCCGTCTTGCACAGGATCGCGAACTCGTCGCCGCCGACCCGCGCGCACGAGGTGCCGCCCGCTGCCTCGGCCAGCGCCGCGCCGATGTGTCGCAGCAGCGCATCGCCTGCATCGTGTCCCTGCCGGTCGTTGAGTTCCTTGAGGAAGTCGACGTCGATCAGGAACAGCTTGAAGTTCTCGCCGCGCGCGAACAGGTCGCGAAGCGCGGCATGGAACGAAGCGCGGTTTCCCAAGCCGGTGAGGAAGTCCGAATGCGCGGCGCGGCGCATCGTCTCCTTTTCGATCGCCATGCCGCGCGCGCTCGCCTCGGCATCGTCGCGCTCGCGCTTGAGGATCAGGAAGCGGTCGGCGATGACAAGCGAGAAGACCAGCGATTCGAACCCGATCGCGGCGAAGGTCGCAAGGTCGACCATGTCGCTTTGAGGCACGAGCCCGAAATTGCGTGCAACGCGGGCGGCGAACACGCCGATCACGGGCGTCCAGCCGAGCAGGTAAAGCCAGACCACCCGGCTGCGTCGCAGCGCGGCGATCGCCACCGCGATCAGCGAAGCGCCGACGCAGGCCAGCAAGGCGAAGTTGAGCACGCGATCGCTGAACGCGGCCGCCACCAGCCGCTCGTCAGCCGCCACCAGGCCGGAAGCGACGCAGCCCACTGCCAGCACCGTCACCGCCCGCCGGAGCTTGGCCGGAACTTTGCCCGGCTCGAGAACCGAGAGAAGGAACATACTGCCGAGCGCCACGATCAGGCTGATCAGCACGTTGTCGATGCGCACGGCCAGCGGGCCCGCGAGGCCGGGAAAGGCATACGCGGCGAGGTTCGACCAGGTGAGGCCGTAGGCGAGCGAGATCGCAACCCAGCCCAGATACCAGCGCCGGAAAGCGCTGCGGCCGGCAGCGACGAACAGGTTGTAGACGAAAGCCGAGACGAGAAGGCCGGTGAACACACCCATCAGCACGAGCCAGCGCGCCTCGAGCATGGTCGCGCGGCGCGGGGCGGCGGCGGTAACCTTGCGCATCAGCGCCAGGTCGTCGATCCGGTGGAAGCCGATCGCCAGCTCGCGCACCGAGCGGCCCGGCGCAGCGATCTCGAACTTGAGCAAGCCGCCAGGCGCCCAGTTTCCCTCGAGCCGGTCCGCGCCGAGGATCTGGCGCTGGACCGTGCCGTCGGCCGTGGTCACCGCGACTGCGACATGTTCGAACCGCACCTGATCGATCAGGAGCTGCCAACCCGCGGGCATGTCGCTCAGGGCCTTCGGATCGCGCAGCGCGAGCCAGGTCCAATCGGTCCTAAGGTCTTCAGGGGCCGCGGTGACGGAGAAATGGTCGCGCAACTGCGCTTCCTGTGCCTGGGCCAGCGTGGCGGCGGCGAAGAGCCAGACCGCCAGCAGGCCCTCGATCAGGACCAGGATTGCTGTGCGGGCACGCGCGGGCATTACGCCCCATGGCCCAGGAGGCTTTCAATTCCGGTTAACGCCGTAGCCGAAAAACCACCCAGAATTGGCGATATTCGGGGGCAAGGGAGCCGTCATCGGTTCTTCCGCACGAATGGATATCTCAACTGCGCCAGGTAGCCACTCGGCACCTGCTCCGGAACTCCGTAGCCGCTCGGCCAATGCCCGTCGGGCAAGTAATGCGTGCCGAACAGCCGGTCGAGCCACGGGAAATGGATGGCGAAGTTCTTGTCGACGCCCGCAGAATCGATCGCGTGGTGCCAGTGATGGAAGCGCGGGACCACCACCCATTTCCCGAGCCGGTTGAAGTCGCCCCCGACATTCGCGTGCACCAGTGAGGACCACACGTAGACCAACCCGATATACGCCTGCATCACTGCGGGCAGAAAACCGAGCGTCAGCAAGGGCAGCGATGTCACCGTTCTCATCAGCACCATCTCGATGAAGTGCATGCGCGCGCTCGCCAGCCAGTCCATCGACTTCGCGCTGTGGTGCACGGCGTGGAAGCCCCACAGGAACGGGACGCGATGAAAGGCCCGGTGGAACCAGTACTGGGCGAGATCGGTCAGCACCAGCACGAGAGCGAACTGGACCAGCCACGGCAGGCCGGAGATTGCTTCACGCGTGCCGGCAAGCCATCCGACGTTCGAATTGATGTAGCTCGACGGCGCTAGATTGATGAAGGTGATCAGCTGCACCAGCAGCGAGCTGACCAGGTAGTAGAACAGATCTTCGCGCCATTCAGGACGGAACAGCCGCTGATTCTCGTGGCGGGGAAAGATGCGCTCGAGCGGCGCGAACATCAGGCCGGCCGCGATCATGTTCACGGCGAAAAAGTCGATCCCGAAGAAAATTCCCCAGTCGCGCGATTCCGCCGGCTGGACCGCCGATCCGCCGAGAATCGACGCGGCCAGCGCGACGACGAGCGCCGTGGCTCCGATCGCCTTGCGCGGGCGCAGCAAAAGGCTGAGCAATGCCAGGCCATAGGCCGCGAGCAGGATGACATGCACGGCGATCCGGAAGCCGGAGGAGTGCAGCACGGCCTGCAACTCGGGCATGCTCGCCCAGGTCGGGAAGCGCAGCGCGAAGACGAAGCAAAAGCCGGCAATCGCGAGGACCAGGCCAAAGAAACCGGAGAACCAGCCGGTGCCGAGCCCGCGCGCCTCGATCGGCGCCTCGAGATCGTGCGCCAGCCGGCCGAGAAATCCCTGCTTCATGCCCCGCCCCCAACCGTGATTGCGAGGAGCGAGCCTACCCTTCGGATAATTCTTCCGCCAGCCCCGAGAAATCGGTCAGCGCCGCGTCGCGCTGACCGCGCCAGACATTGCGGGCTTGCACCGTGTCGTAGACGTCGTGCACGCGAAGCAACTGGAATCCGGCCTGCATCCCCGCCATCGCCAGCGCTAGGCTGCCGCCAAGCCGCTGATGCGACGGCGCTTCGTGGCTGAGCGCGCCGATCAGCCGCTTGCGGCTTGCGCCGAGCAACAGCGGCTGCCCGAGCGCATGGAACAACGGCAACGCGTTGATGAGCGCGAGGTTCTCGGCCATCGTCTTGCCGAAGCCGATACCGGGATCGAGCACGATCCGCTCGCGCGCGATGCCGCCGTCGATCGCCCGATCACGGGCGGCGCGCAGGAAATCGAACGCCTCGAACACGACGTTGCGGTAGTTGCCGCCGGCGTGGAGGTCATCGCCCACACCCGGGGCGTGCATCAGGATCACCGGCACCCCGCTCGCCGCCACGAACTCGAGGCTGCGCGGATCGTGGCGCAGCGCCGAGACGTCGTTGATGAGGTGCGCGCCCGCCTTGAGCGCCGCTTCCATGACTGCCGGACGGCGGGTGTCGATGCTGACCGCCGCTCCCATCGCCACGCAATGCTCGACCGCAGGGACGACGCGCTTGATCTCGTCGCCTTCCCACACCGCGGCAGCGCCCGGCCGAGTGCTCTCACCGCCAATGTCGACGATCGCCGCCCCCGCCTCGAGCATCGCCGCGGCGTGCGCCTTGGCGACCTCGGGATCGTCGAGGAACTCACCACCGTCGGAAAAGCTGTCGGGCGTGACGTTAAGGATGCCCACGACTTGCGGCTGGTCGAGGCGGATCGTCCGCTCGCCTAGCTGGAGCGGCGGGTGCGCGGTGGTGAGCCCGGCCCATTGCGCTTCGGCTTCGGGGCCGAGCTCGTCGGGCAGGCGCTCGAAGATCCAGTCGATGCCCGACGCGGTGACGAGGTCGCGCTGCACGACGACGCCGTCGCGGGTCACGGTGACAGCGAACAGATGTGCATATGCCATCCCGCCGCCGAGCCGAACCGCGTCGCCGGCGACAGCCTGCGGGCTCGGCACCAGAGTCAGCGGCTGGATGTAGAGGTTATCGGGCACAACGCTTCCCAATCAGATCGTCATGCTGAACTTGTTTCAGCACCCATTTCGCCGTCCGGCGCGGAGCGGTCTGTGGGGCACGATGGGTCCTGAAACAAGTTCAGGATGACAGGCGTGGGAAGGTCAGTCCTCGATCGCCAGCAAGTAAAGCTGACGCAAGGCGTCGAGCGGGCGAACGTGACCTTCGTGCTCGAGATGCCAGAACATCCAGCCGTTGCAGCTCGGCGCATCCTGCAGCGCCTTGCCGACACCGTGGATCGAGCCGGCTTCGCCGCCGCTGACGATTGAGCCGTCGGCACGCACGGTCGCTTTCCAGCGGCGCTGCCTGTCGAACAGCTCGGCGCCGGGAGCGATCAGGCCGGCCTCGACAAGCTGGCCGAACGCGACGCGTGGCGCATCCCTGCGGCTCTGCATCGTCGCCAGCGCGCTTTCGTCCAGCGGCAGTTCCTTCTCGATCCGCTTGAACGCGACGCGGCGGTAACTTTCCTCGCGCTCGCATCCGATCCATTGCCGGCCGAGGCGCTTGGCGACCGCGCCGGTCGTGCCGGTCCCGAAGAACGGATCGAGCACGACGTCTCCCGGCTCGGTCGTCGCGAGCAGCACGCGGTAGAGCAGTGCCTCGGGCTTCTGCGTCGGGTGGGCCTTCTGGCCGCCTTCCTTCAGGCGCTCCGGCCCGCCGCAGATCGGGATGACCCAGTCGCTGCGCATCTGCAGCTCGTCGTTGAGGGTCTTCATCGCCCGATAATTGAAATGATAGCGCGCCTTCTCACCCTGGCTCGCCCAGATCAGCGTCTCGTGCGCGTTGGTGAAGCGCGTGCCGCGGAAGTTCGGCATCGGGTTGGCCTTGCGCCAGACGATGTCGTTCAAGATCCAGAACCCGAGGTCCTGCAGCAACGCGCCGACGCGGAAGATGTTGTGGTAGCTCCCGATGACCCAGATCGCTCCGTCGGGCTTGAGCACACGACGTGCCTCGGCGAGCCAGTCGCGCGTGAAAGTGTCGTAGGCGGCGAAGCTCTCGAACCGGTCCCAGTGATCTGTCACCGCATCGACATGGCTGCCGTCGGGCCGATTGAGCTCGCCGCCGAGTTGCAGGTTGTACGGGGGGTCGGCGAACACCAGGTCGACGGAAGCGCTCGGCAGAGTGCGCATCGCTTCGATGCAGTTGCCCGAAAGGATGCGCCCGAGCGGAAGCTCGGCCTTTTCGGTAGCGCGCCGTTTCGGCGCGCGGAGTTCGGTGACGACGCCCATGAAGACCTTCCCCTGAATTTATCCACAGGGTGCGGGCGACGGAGTCCGCCGTCAACCCGCGGCGTTTCCTGAGTAGGAGCGTAGCGGATTATGATTACGGAGAACGAAAGGAGTCCCACACATCATCTTGAGTCCTTTGCACTTTGCGGGACTCGATATCTGGTGGTGTGACGCGAAAGACTCGCTGGCGAGGTTCCTGCCGCCATCTCCAAAGCCTGAATCCAAGCATTGCCTAATCCCCCGTGGGACAGATGGTTTCGAGTGACCCGTTCTCTGTCAAAGAACCAGTTGCAAACCCAAATCGGCGTAGGCCCTTTCAATCGCCGGGTCGCGTCTGCGGGCTTCGAGAAGATCGGCTTCCGCCCGGGCGGTGTCGCCCATGCGGCGATGGACTAGAGCGCGACCCATATAGGCTGAGGCGGATTGCGCCCTGTCGATGGCCTGACCGTAGGCGGCCAGCGCTTCGTCGAGCTTTCCCGATTGCAGCAGAGCCATGCCCAAGCTGTCGAGGTGTGACGCCAGGAGGGATGGGTTTCCTTCGCTCTGCGTGACCGCCTCGGTGCATTCCCGGATCGCGGACTCAAGCAGAACGCGGGCAGTGGCTTTGGCCCAGCACAAGTTGTTCAAGTCTTCGGCCGACGAGACCTTGCCTCTAAGCAACGCGAACTGCCTTTCGGCTTCGGCCGTCGCTCCCGCATTGTATAAGCGCGCCGCGCTCTGGGCCGCGGCATAGATTTCGGCCGATGAGCTTCCAACGGGAGATAACAGCCAGATTCGCCGTGCCTTGATGTCGATCATGAAATTGGAGCTGGCAAGCAGGCCCATCCCCAGCCGCCCGTCGCCATCGTCGGGAAAAATGGCGGGCGTAATGACGACCGGGACCTGATCGCTAACCGCGCGACCGAGCCCGATTTCGCTGACGGTAGTTATCCGTGTTGCAACCGTTCCACCCTCCGCCCCACTGGACTGTCCGGGATTGCTGGCGCGAGTGTCCAATCCGAGCCGTTCCGCTGCTGCCGGACTGAGCGCCACCGTGACGTCATCACCCATGTCGACCGCCACGACAGCGCCCTTCCCTTCGATCGATATGTCGATCAGGGGCTTGTCGTTCTTGAGGACGAGCTCGACCGCCTCAGCAGGCGGAGTCATCGCCCCGCTCGCAGTGAGCTGAAAAGTCCGCTGAGAAGGCGATATGAAGAAGGACAGGAAGGCAAAATTGTCTGCGCCGATCACAAGCGAGACAGGGATGCCCGCCATCCTGGACATGAAGGAAAGGTCGGTCACGACAACCGGAGGTCGGAACTTGATCTGCCCCGGAATTTCGATGGGGACGTTCAGAGCCTCGCTCAGCTCGATAGTGCCAGTCGTTGTCTGGCCGCGGCCGAACGGACCGCTGACGGGGAAGTTGCGCGCTCTGGCAAAGGCAAGGTCGACAGCCGTGCGGTGGAAGCCATTGTCGAGCATGGCCCAGACCTCCTGCCCATCGACGCGTGCTTTGAAGAACACGTGGTTCTGGATCAGCTCGAAGGGTACCGGCTTGTGATCGTCTGGCCCGGCCAGCTGAACTTCGACATTGACGGACCGCCCAGCCTCTGGTGCCGTTTGCGCGTCAGCCGGGCGGCCGGGTAGCAACGCGGCTACAAGAAGCCCAAAGCAAATGTGAAACAGCTTGATCTGGCCGCCAAACATATCGCCCCCTGCCGCAATTGCACGACGGGAGCGAATGTAACGACACAACGCTCACTTCCAAGGGGCTATGGGAAAGCCCGAGTCTATTCGGCCGGCACCGACATCAACGGCAGTTCCGCTTGGGCCACCGGCGCGAAGCTCTTGCGATGGAGCGGCGTGGGACCATGAGTCCGGAGCGCCTTCAGATGCTCAGGCGTCGAATAGCCGACGTTGGTGTGCCAGCCGTAATGCGGGTGCGCCTTGGCATGCTCGCGCATGATCCGGTCGCGGTGCTCCTTGGCAATGATCGAAGCGGCCGAGATGCACGGCACCAGCGCATCACCGCCGACGATCGGCTTGGCGGGCCAGCGCCATTCCTCGCGGCGTCCGGCCGGGGTCAGATTGCCGTCGACCAGCACCTGGTGCGGATCGCAGTCGATCGCCTCGCACAGCCGCGCGACCGCCTGCGCCATGGCCCACATCGTCGCGTGGAAGATGTTGAGCGTGTCGATATGCTCGACTTCGACCACTCCGATCCCGAACGCACAGCGGCGGCGGATGCGGTCCTCGAGCACGGCGCGGCGCTCCGGCGTGAGCTTCTTCGAATCGTCGAGCCCGGCAGGTCGCGGCTTGCACAGCACCACGGCGGCCGCCACAACCGGGCCCGCCAGCGGCCCGCGGCCCGCCTCGTCGACTCCGACGACGAGCTCGCCCGCGGCAAACGAGGTGGCAAAATCGCGAGAGGGAGTTCCGGAAAGCATGCGCAAGATCAGACAGCTAACGGCCGCTTTATCCCCCGCGGCGCTCCTGATCGCAAGCTGCACCCAAGCCCAATCCGGGGATAGCGCCCCGGCGGCGAGCGGGCAGCCGTTCGCGATCGAGGAGAAAGGCTCTTTCGACAGCCCCTGGGCGATCGCCTTCGCGCCGGGCACGCAAGTGTTGTTCGTCACCGAGAAGCGGGGGACGATGAAGTTCGTCGACTTGCCAAGCGGGCGGCTCGGCACCGTCACCGGGCTGCCGCCAGTCCTGAACGCTGGCCAGGGCGGGCTCGGCGATGTGGCCTTTCTGCCTTCCGAAAGCGCGGCCACCCTGGGCCGGCGCACGATCTACCTGAGCTGGGCAGAAGCCGGTGAAGACAACCTCGCCGGCGCGGCGCTCGGACGCGGCACGCTGGTGTGCGAGGAGGCCGACGCCTGCCGTATCGAGGGCTTGCAGGTGATCTGGCGCGGCCACCCGAAGACCGCGCGGCGCGGGCACTACTCGCACAAGATCGAGTTCTCGCCCGATGGCAAGTACCTGTTCCTCTCCTCCGGCGAGCGCCAGGAAGGCACACCCGCACAGGACCTCGGCACCAATCTCGGCAAAGTACTGCGCCTCAACCTCGACGGCTCACCGGCGGCAGACAATCCCTTCACCGACCGTGGCGGAGTGGCCCGCGAGATCTGGTCCTACGGCCACCGCAACGTGCTGGGCCTGCAGTTCGACCTCGACGGGCAGCTGTGGGACCTCGAGCACGGCCCGCGCGGCGGCGACGAGATCAACCGCGTCGAGCGCGGCGACAACTACGGCTGGCCGGTGCGCTCGAACGGCAACGACTACAGCGGCGCGGACATCCCCGACCACTCGGCCGACGACGGCTTCCACAAGCCGGCGATCAGCTGGAACCCGGTGATCGCGCCCGGCGACTTCATCTTCTACTCGGGCAAGCTCTGGCCCGAGTGGCGCAATCAGGCGCTCGCGACCGGGCTGTCGAGCATGGCGATCGTGCGCGTCGCGCTCGACGGCGCCGAGGGCACCGAGGAAGCGCGCTACGCGATGGGCAAGCGGATCCGCGACATCGTCGAAGCGCCCGACGGCTCGCTCTACGTGATCGAGGATGGCCCCGGCGGGCAGCTGCTGCATCTGACGCCTTCGCCGTAGCACAAAGCCGGTTGCATCGGGAGCCGCGCGAACCTATCGGCGCGCCTCCCATGGACAACCTCGCGACCTCTACGCTGATTCCCCTTGCGGATGTCGATCCGGCCGCGGTCGAACGCGTGCTCGACGTGGCGTTCGGACCGGGCCGCCATGCCCGCACCGCCTACGCTATCCGCAAGGGCACCGACTGGCTTCCCGCGCTGAGCTTCGCCGCGCTCGATGAGAGCGGCGAGATGGTCGGCACGATCCAGGCGTGGCCGGTCGCGCTGACCGATCTGCGAGGCCGCGCGCATCCCTTGATCATGGTCGGCCCGGTGGCGATCCTCCCCGGGAGGCAAGGCCAGGGCTTCGGGCGCGCCCTGATGGCCGCGCAGGCGGCCGCGATCGAGGCGGGTGTCGATGAGGGCGCCTCGCCGCTGCCGCGGATGCTGATCGGCGACGAGCCCTACTACGGCAAGTTCGGCTTCGTCGAAGCGCCGCGCGGATGGAAGTGTCCCGGGCCGTGGGAGCCCGAACGGCTGCTTGTCCGCGCCGAGAACCTCGCGGTGCTCCCGCGCGAGGGCATGCTCGGACCATGGCTGGCTGGCTAAGTGCTGGCGGAGAAGTTCGAATCGAAGTAGCGCTTGACCGGTTGGGCCTCCGTCGGGGACGTGCCCGCCAGCCACAAATCGACGAATTCGCGCAGCACCGCGCTTGCCCCACACCCCCGTTCGCGCGCCTTGGCCATCAAGGCTTGCTTCACAGCGTTCGGCACGCGTACTTCCAGAGTCTCTGTTTTCTTCGGCGGTCTGGGTCGATCATCGGTACGCTCGGGCAGACCGCTCGACCTCCGCCTCGCGGCCGCGCCACCAGCCGTGTTCCCCTTGGCTCTGCGCGACGGTGGCGAGGTGCGGCCCGTCGAGCACGATCGCAAGGCCGCCGGTCTCGGCGAGCAGGCGTCCGTCGGCCTTAAGCCAGCGCGGCCGGCAAGTCCGCGGCAGCCAGCGCTCGGAAACGACGATGTCGGCTCGCTCGCAGGCGGCGGCGAGTGCGCGTTCGGCGACGACCTGTCGGTTGCGGCTCATCAGGACTTGCCAGGTACGGCCAGCGCGCTCGATCGCCACAACGCAGAAGTCGCGGCTGCAACGCGCGCCGGACCATTCGGTAAGTGCCAAAGGCTCGCTAGACACTCCTGCCAGCTCGAGCATGTTCTCGCGCGTGAAGTCGCTTTTGGTTTCGCGGAGCATCAGCAGCCGGTCGCCGCCGGTTATGCCGACATGGCGCCCGTCGCCCGAGATCAGCAGGTCAGGCACCGGCGTCGCCAGCAGCAACGCAACTGCAACTGCAGCAGGTGCCAGGCCGAGGAACCTCGACCGACCTCGCGACAAGGCCAGCCACAGCCCCCCGGCGACGAACAGCGCGAAGGCCAGCCCACTCATTTGTGGCATCAGCCTGACCGCGCCAGGCTGACCGGCGGTGAAGTGAGCGATAACGACCAACAGATCGAGCGAGCGGCCCGCCAGCCACCACACGGGCCCGCCCGCCCCCGCGACATCGAGCAGCAAGGCCAGCGCGATCAGCGGCATCGACACGAAAGTTACCAGCGGAATGGCGATCACGTTGGCGAACGCCCCGTAAAGACCCGCCCGGTGAAAATGGAACAGCACGATCGGCATCAGCGCGATCTCGATAACCACGCCGGTCAGCAGCAGCATCCCAGCGCGCCGGACCAACCAGGCGAGCCAGCTCTCCTCGCGGGGCGCGAGGAACTTGCGCACCGGCGTGGCGCCATGCAGCGCAACGATCGCGATCACGGCGGCAAAACTCATCTGGAAGCTCGGGCCGACCAATGCCTCGGGCCACAACAGCAGCACGAACATTGCGCCGACGGCGACCAGACGCAGCGACAACGGCTCGCGCCCGAGCGCCAGCGCGATCAGGACCAGCACTGCGCCCACGCAGCTGCGCACCGTCGGCACCTGTGCGCCGGTCAGCAAAGTATACGCGACGCCGACCAGAGCCGCGACGCCTGCCGCTGCTAGCGGGAGCCGCACGCGCAGCGCCAGCCATGGCCAAAGCGCGAGCAGCTTGATGGCGAGGAAATAGGCCACGGCGACCACCGCGCTGACATGCAGCCCACTCACCGACAGCAAATGGGTCAGGCCGGAATCACGCATCGCCTCTTCGTCGGAAGTCGCGATGGCTCCGCGGTCGCCGCTGGCCAAGGCGGCGGCGATCGCGCCCGGAGAGCCATCGAGCCGCGAGCGGATGTGCTCGGACAGCCGCCGCTGCAGCGAGGGCAGCACGGCACCGCCGGCGCCGGCTTCGATCAGCTCCAGCTCGCCCTGAGCGCTACCCGTAGCCGCGAATCCCTCGAACCAGGCCGCACGCGCGAAATCGTACCCGCCCGGAAGCATCGGCGACGCGGGTGGCATCAGCCGGGCCTGCACACGCACCATCGCGCCCTCGGTCAGTCCTGGCCGATCCTGCTCGACAGGCACATTGACACGCACCTTGATCGCCCGTTGGCCGTCAGGTTCGCGCGCGGCGAGCACAAGTCTTATCCGCCCCTCGGCGGGCTGCTCGATCCGTTCCAGCACCCTGCCCTCGATCGTCGTCGCGACGGGTCGCTCGAGCGGCTTCGTTCCGACCAACTCCGATCGCGACCAGGCAATGCCAAGCCCGGCCGCGGCCAGAATGCCGACCGCGACAAACGCCACCAAGAGATGCGCCCGCCCCTCTTCACCGCGCCAAAACGCCACGGCGCCGACCGCCGCCAAAACGCACAAGCTCGCCGCCAGCACCCACTCTGTCGGCCCATCGAGCCCGAACCACATCGCGATCCCGCCAGCGAAGGCGATCGCCAGCCAGGGACCGCGATCGAACCCCGCCCGCGCGAGCGCGCTATCGGCCGCATCGGCGATGCTGGACAAGCGCGCGCGCTTTCGCCAAGGCGACTGCTGCAACGCAGCATCGGCCGGTTCCTCCCCCAGCGGAACGAGTGGCGCCTGGCGCGTGGCCATGGAAGCGATTGAAGAGGAAGCGCCAAGGTATGGCAAGCGGAAGTGAAGCGATGGAGGGGGCGGCTCAAGCGGCCGCACGGCCCGTCGTCACTCGCTTTGCACCCTCGCCGACCGGATTCCTCCACATCGGCGGCGCCCGCACCGCGCTGTTCAATTGGCTCTACGCCCGCCACACGGGCGGCAAGTTCCTGCTTCGGATCGAGGATACCGACCGGGCGCGATCGACGCAGCCGGCGATCGAAGCGATCCTCGATGGGATGCGCTGGCTCGGGCTCGATTGGGATGGACACGAGTACTACCAATCGCAGTTCTGGGCGCGCCATGCCGAAGTCGCGCACGAGCTGCTCGCGCGCGGCCACGCCTACAAATGCTGGATGAGCCAGGAAGAGCTCGCCGCCCAGCGCGAACGGGCCCAGGCCGAACGGCGCCCATTCCGCATCGATAGCCCCTGGCGCGACGGCGCTGCGGAAGGAGAAGGCGCCTTCGTGATCCGGCTCAAGGCGCCCCGCGAAGGCGAGGCGGTGATCGAGGATCGCGTCCAGGGCCGCGTTACGGTGCGGAACGCCGAGATCGACGATTTCATCCTGCTCCGCTCGGACGGCACGCCGACTTACATGCTAGCTGTGGTGGTCGACGATCACGACATGGGCGTCACCCACGTGATCCGGGGCGACGACCACCTCAACAATGCGTTCCGCCAGCTTGCAATCATCCGCGGCATGGGCTGGCCCGAACCGGTCTACGCCCACGTTCCGCTGATCCACGGGCCGGACGGCGCCAAGCTGTCCAAGCGTCACGGCGCGCTCGGGGTCGAAGCCTATCGCGACGAGATGGGCATTTTGCCCGAAGCGCTGTTCAACTATCTGCTGCGACTCGGCTGGGGGCACGGCGACCGCGAGGAGTTCACCCAGGACGAGGCAGTCGAGGTGTTCGACCTCGAGGGCGTAGGCAAGAGCCCGTCGCGCTTCGACCTGAAGAAACTCCAAAGTCTCAATGGCCACTACATCCGCGCGGCGGACGACGAGCGACTGGCGAGGCTTGTCGCCGACCGGATCGGTCCGCAAGCCGATGTCGGACTGCTGACCCACGCAATGCCCGTGCTCAAGGTCCGGGCGCGCGACCTAAGCGAATTGGCCGACGGCGCGGCCTTCCTGTTCAAACAGCGTCCGCTGCCTCTGACCGAGCAGGCGGAGGCCCTGCTCACGCCCGACGCGCGCGCGCTCCTGGCGCGGATCTCCGCGCTTCTCGCGGCCGAACAGAGCTGGACAACCGAAGCGCTGGAGGCCACTCTCAAGGCCTACGCCGAGCAACAGGGGCTCGGCCTCGGCAAACTGGCGCAGCCGCTTCGCGCGGTATTGACGGGGCAGACGACCTCGCCCGGAATTTTCGATGTATTGGTCCTCCTCGGGAGGGAGGAAAGCCTGGCGCGTATCGACGCGCAGGCGGCCGGCTAACACTGGATTTCTAGGAGAAGCGTTTTGGCGGACAAGCAGGCGAAGCTGACGGTCGACGGCAACGAGCTGGACCTGGCCGTGCTCGAGGGGACGACCGGGCCGGAAGTCCTCGACATCCGCAAGCTCTATGCTCAGACCGGGCTGTTCACGTTCGACCCCGGCTATACCTCGACCGCGAGCTGCGAAAGCGCGCTGACCTATATCGACGGCGAGGAAGGCGTGCTGCTCCATCGCGGGTACCCGATCGGTCAGTTGGCCGAGCACTCGAGCTTCATGGAAGTCTCGTACCTGCTGCTTAACGGTGAATTGCCGAACAAGGCCGAGCTCGACGACTTCACCCGCACGATCACGCGCCACACGATGCTGCACGAGCAGCTGGCCACGTTCTATCGCGGTTTTCGGCGCGACGCGCACCCGATGGCGGTGATTTGCGGCGTGGTTGGCGCACTCAGCGCGTTCTACCACGACAGCACCGACATTTCGGATCCGATCCACCGCAAGATCAGCAGCCACCGGCTGATCGCCAAGATGCCGACGATCGTGGCGATGGCTTACAAATACAGCGTCGGGCAGCCGTTTCTGTATCCCGACAACTCGCTGAGCTACACTGCCAATTTCCTGCGCATGACCTTCGGAGTACCGGCCGAGCCCTTTGAGCTTCACCCGGCGGTGGAGCGGGCGATGGACCGAATCTTCATTCTCCATGCCGACCACGAGCAGAACGCCTCGACCTCGACCGTGCGGCTCGCGGGCTCGTCAGGAGCCAATCCGTTTGCGTGCATCGCCGCCGGCATCGCCTGCCTGTGGGGACCGGCGCATGGCGGCGCCAACGAAGCGGCGCTCAACATGCTCCGCGAGATCGGCACGCCCGACAAGATCAAGCACTACATCGAGCGCGCCAAGGACAAGAACGATCCTTTCCGTCTGATGGGCTTCGGCCACCGCGTCTACAAGAACTACGATCCGCGCGCGGCGGTGATGCAGAAGACGGTGCGCGAGGTGTTCGATGCGCTCAAAGTCAGCGATCCGCTGTTCGAGACGGCGCTCAGGCTAGAGGAAATCGCGCTCAACGACGACTATTTCGTCGAGAAAAAGCTGTTCCCCAACGTCGACTTCTACTCGGGCATCATTCTCTCGGCGATCGGCTTTCCGACCACGATGTTCACCGCGTTGTTCGCGCTCGCCCGCACGGTCGGCTGGGTTGCGCAGTGGAACGAAATGATCTCCGACCCTGGTCAGAAGATCGGCCGTCCGCGACAGCTTTACACCGGCCCGACGCAGCGCGATTACGTGCCGGTCGAGAAGCGATAGCCAAAAGTCATCCCGGACTTGTTCCGGGACCCAGCTAAACTTTCGGGCGCGACGTAGCGGCGTAACAAGCCGGGCCCCGGAACAAGTCCGGGGTGACATATTTGGGTTTCATTCGACCGCTCACCGCGGCTCCGCTCGCCGTTCGTCGAACGAGGGCAGGTCCAGGATGAACCGCGCGCCCTGCCCTGGCGCGCTATCCACCGTCAGCTCGCCGTCCATCGCTCTCGCCAGGCGGCGCGAGATATAGAGGCCGAGGCCCGAGCCGCCATCACCGCTGCGGCCGAGCCGTTCGAACTTCTCGAACACCCGCGCCTGCTGTTCTTCGCTCAGCCCCTCGCCTTGGTCGGCGACGACCAAGCGGGCGCGATCGCCGTCCTGCTCGACACGAATCCACACCACCGAGCTTTCAGGCGAATAGCGTATCGCGTTGCCGACAAGGTTGAGCAGGATCTGCAGCACGCGCCGGAACTCGCCGATCGCGGGCACCGATTCCCCCGTCCTCGGAGCGTCGATGGAAATGTTCCGCTCCTGCGCCCGCACGCCGAGGATGCCCGCCGCACGGCGGGCCACATCGGCAAGGTCGATGCGATCGGGCGCGGTGGTGAACTGTTCATCCTCGACCACCTCGAGGTCGGCCAAGTCGTCGATCAATGCCAGCAGGTGCTCGCCGGCAGTCGAGATATCGGCTGCGTAATTGCTGTACTCCTCGGCAAGCGGTCCGGCGAGCTGGGTGCGGATGGTCTCGGCGTTGGCGATGATCCGCGCGATCGGCTGGCGCAGCACCGGCGCGATCTCGCGGCCGATGGCGGTGCTGAAGACCGGCCGTGGCCGGCTTTCCGGCAACGCCGGCTCTTCGAGCGGCTCGTCGGCAACCAGATGCAGCTCGAAGCCGGCGCTGCCCGGCTCGGGCAGGCCGAGCGGGACAAGATGCGCCTTCCAGTGTCGCCCCGATCCTTCGAGGCGCAGGCGCGCACCGTCGAGCAGACGCCAGTGCAGCGGCTGCTCGTGGACATTGCCTTCCAGCGACACGAATGAAGTCCAGGGCATACCGAGGCCGGCACGCATCCGTTCGGCCACTGCCTGCAGTTCGTCGGCCTCGGCATCGACCGAAAGCAGCTCCTGACCGGGCCCGAGCCGAGCGGAGAGGTCGGCCAGCTGCCTTGCAATACCGCTACGCCGCTCCGCCGCCTCGCCGTTATCCCGTGGCAGTGGCACCGTCTGCCAGTTGCTGAGGCCGATCGTGCAGCCTTCACCGCCCTCGGCGGGCTCGACCTCGGCCCAGGCGGTCACCTGCTCGTGATCGTCCTGCGCGCGGATCGCGCGGGCGAGACGCAGCCCGTAGAGCCGCGACTTTCGCACCAGCTCGAGCAGCGCCGGAGAGGCGATGATCCCTGGCAGTTCGCCGCCGCTGCGCAATTGCAGGCCGGCCAGCGGCTCGTCCGCTTCGATCAGCCAGTCGCGCGCGTCGGTCCTCGCCCGGGCCATGAAAGGGGCGCCGGTGACCATGGGTCAGACCGTCTCCGGCCGGGAGCTCGCAAGCAATGCCGCGGCGCGGTCGGCTCGCAACCTGTCGAAACCGTCGGGAAGAGCGATCTCCGGATGCAGGTAGAGGAATTGCTCCTCGACCGCCTGCTGCTTGAGCCCCGCGGCGCGCAATGCCAATGCGAGCCGCGCGAACTGGCGGTCGGCGAACGACAGCACGGCGAGGTCGCGCGACTGACCTGACGCCATCGCCAGCGCGGTCGAGAAAATCGCCAGCCCCGCATGGTCGATGGCCAGCGCACGGACCGCCTTCTGGCCCATCGTGACTATGAGGCGCGTCATCAGCCCCAGGCGGCTGGCGCCTTCTTCGTACCCGTCGCGCAGGCGGTGCTCTGCTTCCTCCGCCGCCCGCTCATCTCCGGGCTGCGAGCGCATGAGCAGCAGGGCCTGGTGGAACAAGTCGCCCGGCAGCTCACCCAAGGGTAGCTCCATGCGCCGGTGGTGCTGCATGAAGCGCGCCTGGGCCGCGAGGACTGCCATGGCAAGGCCGGCGACGTCCATTTCCTTCGCCGCGGCGAGCTCCTGCACCAGCGGCGTCAACACGGAATCGATCCCGCTACGGCCCTGCAGCCGCTCGGTAAGCTGGGCCTCCAGCGTCAGCGCATGGGCATGTGCGAGGAAATCGGTATCCTCGAACAGCGCCTGCGCGAGGTCTTCCTGACGATCGGCAGCATACCGCGCCCGGTCGAGCGCGTCGGCCGCCGCTCCTTGCGCGAACAGCAACTGCGAAGCGATGTGGTTCATCATCCCGCGGATCCGCGCGATCATCTCGTCGCTGAACAGCGCGTGGTCGTCGTTCGCCAACAGGTGACGCAGGATCGGGCGCGACGTCGCTATCATCGCGTCGCCACGCCAGAGCTCGTCGCGCAGAACTAGTTCGACCGCCTCCGCGGTTTGCTCAGTCATCGAGGGCCTCTTTCACCCCGCCGCCATAGTAGAATAGGGTTAAACCCGCGTTATCCGCGCGAAGGGCCCGATTTGGCGAGGTTGAGCGCAAGCAGCGCTAGGGAACCGAGCATGATCGCGGGCTCCGCGATGCCGAATCCCGCCGCGACGGCCAGCAACGCGGCGAGAACGCCCCGATCGCCGGGCAACGCCAGCCAAGTTGCAGGGTTGGCCGGCCGGGGCAAGTGCAGCATACCGAGCAGGACGAGCGGCGGGAACAGGCGATGCACCCAGCTCCCCTCGATGGCCAGGACCGTGCAGGCGAGGAGCGCCGCGTCGGTCAGCCACGGCATGAGCGCCGCGAGGTCCGTGCGCCGCCGTGCCCGGCCGAACGGCGCGAACCGCAGGCCGGTTAGGGCGATCACCGCCTGGGCGAGCACCGTGCCGACTGGCACCAGCGCGAAGCCGAGGGCAGCGAGGCCAAGCCACGCGGCGAGAACCGAGGCAGCGAGAACAACGGCCGCGCTCGCCGCCAGCAGTTCGACAGACCGCCCCGCCGCCAGCAGGCGCGTCGCGACCGAGCGCAGCGCCTCGACCGCTAGCCAGCGCGTCGGCAACCACGGTGTGGTGGCCGCCAAGTGGCGTTTCAACCAGCCCTCCTCGACAGCAGGCGTCCCTGCCCCGTCACGCAGGATGATCCACGATCCATCGGTCATCAAAGTGTCCGGCAGGCGCCGCTCCTTCACATGCCCCTGCAAGGCAATCCTCACCAGCGCCGAGGCTGGCTCAATGTCGGCGGGCAAGTCGGACAGGCGCTCGACATGCGCGCCGCCGACCACCAGTGCCCCCGCCCAGGCGCGATCGAGGTCGATCCGCTCGAACCCGGCCGCGACGCCCGCTCCAGCCGGGAGCATCAGCACCACCTTGCCCTTGCCGAGCAAGTCGATCGCTTCGGCAGCCTCGGGCAGGAGGCCCGGCGACAGCGCGAGCAGCTCATCCTCAGCGCGGACCGCGCCGAGCAGGCCATGGCTATCGCGGATCGCCTGGAACCGCGCTCCGGCCGCCTCGGCCGCATGGCGCAAGCCGATCGCCTCGACCGAGCCGCCGTCGCCGAGCACGATCACCCCCTCGCACCCGGCAGCAAGCGCGAACTCGAGCTGGCGGCGCGCAAGCGCTTTGCCAGCGAGAGTCACTGGCGATTGTCCCGCGATCGAAATCAGCGCTGAGCGCACGCTTTAGGAGCCTCCCGTCCAGGCGGGAAGGCCTAAGCGTTCAGGCGAAAGCTGCCAAGGACAGAGCGCATTAGCCGGGCCGACGCGCGGCGAAGCGGTCGGCCAGCGCGGCGAGCTTGCGGATCACGGCCGGTTCGCCTGGAGCGCCGTCGAGCGCCTGGTCGGCCAGCGCGATCAACTCGGGAGCACGAAAGCTCGCACCGAGGCCTTTGAGGCGCAGGGCCGCGACTTCCCAATTACCATCGCAGCGCGCTCGCCGCAGCAGGTCGACTTGCTGCGTCAAGCTCTCGACGAAAGCCGCGCGCAGCTCTTCGAGCAGAGCCGGGTCGTCGCCCGCCGCGGCCGCCAGGGTCGCGTCGAAATCCACCGCTTCGTGGGCCATCGTGCCATGGTAGTGGAAGATGGGTTAAGGTGGGGTTTATCATGTCCTGCGCTGTGATAGCTTGCGCGCCATGGCAGACAGGAACAAGCTCGTGGCGATAGGCCCGGAAGCACACGCAGGCGACGCCGACCAGGCGACCGAACCTGGCGCCGTCGCGACCGAGGCCGAAGCTCCGGCCGAACAGCTCGCCTACGAAGACGAGTGGCTCGAAGACGAGCCTGTTCGCCACCTCGGTCGGTTCGATTGGGCCGTTCCCACGCTGGCCATTCTCGCGGTGCTCGGCTGGACCGGCTTCTTCGGCTGGGTTCACCAGAATGCGATCCTCGCCGGCGCCAGCCCCGCGCAATGGGCCGAATGGATCGTCGACTGGGCGGTGCCGGTGCTGCTGGTCGTGGGGCTGTGGCTGCTGGCGATGCGCAACAGCCGGCGCGAGGCGGCACGCTTCGGTGAAGCGGCGCAAACACTGGCACAGGAATCGACGCTGCTCGAACGGCGCCTGGCGACAGTCAATCGCGAGCTCAGCCTGGCCCGCGACTTCATCGCCGCGCAATCGCGCGACCTCGAATCGCTCGGCCGGGTCGCGAGCGAGAGGCTCTCGCAACACGCCGACCGGCTGCAGGGCCTGATCCACGACAACGGAGCCCAGGTTGAAGCAATCGGTCGCGTCAGCACCACCGCGCTCGAGAACATGGACCGACTGCGCGACGACTTGCCGGTCATTTCCAATTCGGCGCGCGATGTCGCCAGTCAGATCGGGCACGCCGGCGGAGTGGCGAAGGAGCAGCTCGAAGAGCTGATTTCCGGCTTCAACCGCCTCAACCAGTTCGGCGAGGCGAGCGGGCGGCAAGTCACCTCGCTGCGCGGCAAGGTCGACGAAGCACTGGCCGCCTTCGCCGCCCAAACCGCTCAGCTCGAGCAGATCACGACCAGCCGCTTTGCCGAGCTGGCGGAACGCAGCGCGGCGTTCCGCGCCGACCTCGACGGACGCGAAGTCGAAACGTTCGCGGCAATCCGCCGCCGCGCCGACACGTTGCGCGAGGAGCTCGAAAGCCGTCGGCACGAAGTGGAAACCGCCGAAACGACGGCGCTCGAATCGCTGCAGTCTCGCCTGGCCTTGTTGCGCAACGAAGGCATCCGGATCGCCGAAGCGCTGCGCACCGGCGAGACCGACGCGGCCGAAGCGTGGTCGGCGGCGATCGGTGCGCTCGAGGAACGGATGGTCGAGGCGATCCGGCGGGTGTCCGAAGTCGATCAGCAGGCGATGGAGAACGCCCAGAAGCGGCTCGAGGCGCTGCGCGAGCAGGCGCTGCGAGTGGACGAGACGATCATCGAACGCTCCGACGCGTTTCAGGAGCAGCTCGAGCGGCGAAATGCCGACGCGGCCGCATGCGAAGCGGCAGCTTTAGCCTCGCTCGGCGAGCGTTTCGCCTCCTTCGACGCCCAGATCACCGAGCGTCAGCAGGAGTATCTCGCCCATGTCGCCGGCCTCGCCGAGCGCGGCGATGCCTTGGTCCAGCGGCTTGCCGCGCTGAGCGCGGACATGGACAGCCTCTCGGCCCAGGGCCGTCAGACCCAGGACGGCCTTGCCAACGCCGCCGCGGGGCTCGCCGCGCGCCTCGCGGAAAGCCGCGCGGTGATCGACGAAAGCGGCCTCAAGGTCGCGCGCCTGACCGACGACAGCGTACGCCTGCTCGAGCTTATCCGTTCGAGCTCCGAGCATAGCGTCAAGGACCTGCCCGACGCGCTGGCCCAGGCCGAGCGCCGGCTGGTCGCATTCGAGCAGCAGGCAAGCGCGCTGAAGGACGTCATTTCGCAAACCGGAGATCGTGGCGCTGCGCTGGCCGAGCACGTCGAAACCGCGCGCGCCAGCGGCAGCGCGACGCTGGAGCAGTTGAACGAGCTCGAAGGGCGGCTTGCCGATCTCGCGCAACGTTCGGACGCGCTTGCGACCCAGGCGCGCACGGAGCTCGCCGGCGCAATCGCGACACTCGAGCAAGGCTCGGTCAATGCGCTCGCCCACCTGCAGGGCCAGCAGGCCGACGCGATCCGAGAACTCGCCGGGCGCATCGGCACCGAAAGCAGCGAAGCGATCGATCAGGCGCTGCGGTCCCATGCCGCTCGCGCCATCACCGAGCTCCAGACCGCGGCCGAGCAGGCGAGCGAGGCGGGACGCGAGGCCGCATTGCAGCTGCGCGACCAGCTGGCGGCAGTCAACGAGCTCGCCGGCAACCTCGAGCGGCGTGTCGCGCACGCTCGCGAGCGCGCCGAGGAACAGGTCGACAACGATTTCTCGCGGCGAATGGCGCTGATCGTCGAAAGCCTCAATTCGAGCGCGATCGACATCACCAAGGCGTTCGCGACCGATGTCACCGACACCGCCTGGGCAAGCTACCTGCGCGGCGACCGCGGCATCTTCACGCGTCGCGCGGTGCGGTTGCTAGACAACCAGGAGGCGCGCTCGGTCGCCGAGATCTACGAAGGCGACGCGGATTTCCGCGAGACGGTCAATCGCTACATCCACGATTTCGAGGCGATGCTGCGCAACGTGCTCTCCACCCGCGACGGCAACGCGCTGGCGGTTACCATCCTGTCCTCTGACATGGGCAAGCTCTACGTCGCGCTCGCCCAGGCGATCGAGCGGCTGCGGGCCTAGGGTCCGTACTCAATACAGCCAAGCAACCGACGGTAACCTTTTCTCAACTTAAATCCTTCAGGTTTCATTAGCGCTTCGAGTCGTGGGCATGGGGGCTTACGCGAATCGGGGCCAAAGGAGTAATCGGCCAAGACGACGACGGGATCGGATAACGCCATGCCAACCTCGCCCCCCGCGCAGCTTTCGGAACGAAGGCTCAGCTCAATCGATCGATTTTGCATACAGACCTATCAAACGGCGCAGACCGAAGCGGCACGGCACGTCCGTGGAATCGCATCCACCCTGGGCTTCCTGTGTGTGATGCTGATCCTGTGTCTCGGTATCGCCGTTTGGCAGGCGAACGCCCTGGAACAGGAACGGGATGTGCTGGTCCAGGAGCTTCGCAGCGAACGAGCAGCGCGACTGGAGGCTGCTCAGACCGCGAACGACGTCGGCATGAACGAAGCCAACTACGAGCTGGACACGCGAGTCCGGCGCGACATTGTCGATGAACGCATGCTTCGACAGGAACGGCGCTCGCTCGAGCTGGAACAGCTTGCGGAAAAGGTAGAACGGGAAAAGCTGGTCGAAGCCGATTGCGTTACTCCGCGCTCGATCATGGCTGCTGCCGGTTTGTGAAACGCTCTTTGTTGCTCTTCGCCATGTTGGCCGGCTGCGCGCACGAGCCGAAGATAGAAGTGCGCGAGGTTCCGGTGCCCACGCCGGTAACTTGCGTAGACCCTGGGAGCATACCGGCGGAGCCGCCCCGGGTGGCGCGACTATTCAACGGCAACGCCAGGCACGACCTCGAGATCCTGGCCGAGAATGCTCAAGCCCTTCGAGCATGGGGCCAGGAGATGCGCTCGCTTCTCGAGAAGTGCGTCGGCAGAGCGCCTTAGTCTTAGAACGGGAGACGAACATTCTGCCAGGAATGAGGAGCTACGAGCGTCCGCTTGCGACCCATTGCGGTCATTAGGAGTGGAGCATAGCTTGCGCCCGCAGTTGGGAGGAGTGGCTGGTGGGCTGGCTGTCGAAGTTGCTTGGAAAGGCTGGCGATGATGTGGAACCGCTGGTCGTTGTTCCCATCCCCCCGCTGGTTACGCTTCTCCAGCAACAGGAAGCGGCGAAAGGCTCCCCCCTCACTGAAGATGAGGTCCTTGGCATTCGTGACGGCGCGGTATGCATGACAATGAGCCAATCTCGCGCCGAACAACTCGAAGAGGGCCGGGGCTTCGCCAACATCGACCCAGCGCGGGCATGGGAAGAGGGGGTCCGCGTTCGTTCGCAAGGAACTGCCTGACCGCCTAACGAACCCTAATGCTTCGAGAGCCCACCCATGAGCTTGAGGGTGGCCGGAGATGGCGCCTGACGGGGCGTCGGTCCTATTTATCCGGCTGCGGGAAGAAATCGAGCACCTGAAGTTGCGGCGGCCCCAGTGGTGCGAGCGACATTCGACCGTCGAGCTTGCCCCGCGCGCAGTTCCACCGGAAGACGGTAGTCGATTCACCCGAAGCGAACATCGGCTCTGCGGTCGGACAATCACCTAGTTGCGCCTTGAGCCGGACAAGCTCAGCGGTTCGATCCTCCAGCGAACGGTCAATCGGCAGGTTGTTCCCGATCATCCCGGCAAGCGGTTCGAAGTTGCCCGCGGCATAGGCCGCACGGGCGGCCGCCTGCATTTGCTCCAGCCGCGCCGATGCCTTGAACGGCCGGAACGGGATCATGCCGGCGCGATCGAGCGCGAAAAGGCTCTTCCACACCGGCTCCGCAGGCCCGGCGTACGTGCGGTTGGCGAACGCAAATACCGCCGCCCCGCGCTCGGGAGCCAGTGCGACGAAGGATCCGTAGCCGGGATAGCCGCCGCCGTGTGACAATAGCAGTCCGAGGTCGCAGTCGCGCGCAGCCGTCATGCCCATGCCATAGGCTGTCGCCCAGACGCACTCGTCATTGTCCGGTCCGCCGACGCGCTTGTGGCCACCGACGAAGTTCAGCCCCTGCGCTAGTTCGCGCACGCTCGACCGCAGTGCGGGCCCGGACTCCGGCCCGTCACGCGCCGGCCATGCCGACAAGAGGAAGGCGAGCCACTTCGCATAATCCTCGGGCGTGACGTATACCCCGCCCATCGCTCCGAATTCTCCGTGAACGGCAATCGGCTGCAGCTTCCATTGCTCGCCGTCTCGCTCGTAGCCGTTGGCGCGCTCGGCCTCCGGAACGCCTTCGAAGGCATAGCCGCTGTGGTTCATACCGAGCGGACGCATAATCCGTTGCTCGATGAAGCGGTCGTAGGGGATGCCGGACACGTTAGTAACGATCCGACCCAACAAGGCATAACCAAGGTTCGAATATTCCATCGCCGTCTGAGGCGGGCGGCTGAACAGCGGATTCTGGGCCAGGATCGACGAGAACTGCTCGGATGTGAGAGATTGCTGGCGGTCGCCCCACGGGTCGTCGGTCGTGAAGCCGCCTGTGTGACTGAGCAGGTCGCGGATACGGATTCGCGGCGAGTCCGATGTCGGCATCCGCCAATTGCGCATTTGCGGAACGTGAGTCTCCGCAAGATCGTCGAGGCGGAGCTTTCCATCGTCCCGCAGCATCAGGATCGCGAGCGCTGTGAAGGCCTTGCTCATCGATGCGATACGAAAACGCGTGTGCGCATCGGCTTTGGCGCCGGTCGCAGCGTTCCGGACACCGTCGATCTTCAGGTGAACAAGCTTTCCGTCGACGACAACGCCATAGGCCAGCGCGGGGACGGGGCTTGAGGATCGAAAGGCGGCAAAATGGCCGTCGATTTCGGCGAATTCAGGGGCCCGAACCTGCTCTTTGTCAGCGGCCGTCGCCGCAGGCGCCACGAACAAATTCGCCGCGCCGATTAGTGAAACCGCAAACGCCAAGTACCGCATCGTCACCTCCCCGATGGCGACATTAGCTTGCCTTGTCGGTCGGACAAGCCCGATGCGTCAGGCGAGGAGTTCCAGGTCGAGGACGATCCGGCCGTCCTGCAAGTCGGCAATGCCCGATTTGAACGGGATCAGGGATTTGCGGCCATCCGCCTGCTCGACCTCCAGCAGGTCGCCTGCGCCGAAATTCCGTCGCCCACTCCGGCCGGTGGCGACCCATTGGGGACCTTACTCTTCAATCAGCATCTGATTTTAGGAGCCGATACAGCCGCCGCGCGCCAAGAAAGGGAAGTGCACCTAGCGAACAGCCGACCAGCGCGTAGACCGTAAAAAACGCAAGGTCCGTCAGGAAGAACGTAGTCGTCATCGGCTCAACCCGGCTCCAATCTAGAAGAAGCGCAAAATCGACGACGACGGAGATTGGGACGGTCACGGCAAGCAAACGCCAGAAAGACTCCCCTCGCATCAGCAAAAAGAGGCTTCCCGCGATAGCGCCGACCACAACACCAATGAAGCCTGCAATTAGGTAGGTGAAGTCCACGCCGCCCGTCCTTTGCTCTGCGCAACGCTAATACACGGGGTGTCCGCTAACCACCCATAGCGGACGCAATTTCCCTCCCATCGGCGTTCCCGCGAAAGCGCGAACTCCGCGATGGAAGGCGCCATGAAGTGACCTCTTGGTCTATTTCCGCCCCGGCGGCGAGCCGAACAGGTTGAGATCCTCCGGCCCGATCCAACCGTAGATGTAATTGACGACGTAAAGTCCGCACAGCACTGCAGCCAGGATCGTCGCCCGCGCGGCGACCCGGCCGGGACGGAAGTTGGCGGGCGCGCTGTCGGCCTGGCCAGGCACTTTCTCGATTCCCGCCTCGTCGTGGGTCTTCACTCCGAACGGCAGCATGAGGAATGCGCTCATCACCCAGAACAGCGCGTAGATCGCCAGCAACGAGGTCCACTTCATCGCGGCAGTAGAACTTTGGTCTGCGGCTTCTTGCCCGACCAGCGCTGCGCGGCGCGGCGGGCAGCGAGGCGCGCGGCTTCTTCCTGCGCGGCGAGGTCGCGCGAGCCCTTGAGCTTGCGAAGGGCTTCGGCGACGTCCGCCTCCGCCTCGGCGACGAACTCGGCGTAGTCCTCGTCGAGCGGAAGGCCGAGGCCATGGATCTGCGCCCCGCCCTTCCCGTCGAGCGCCACGATCACCAAGCCATCGCGCGCAAGGCGGCGGCGGGTCGTCACCGCGTCTCCGTCGGCGGGCACGATGATGTCGCCGTCGAGCACGAGCCGCCCAGCGCGCACTTCGGCGAGCTTGCCGGGCTTGCCGGGCGCGAGGCGGACCAGGTCGCCGTTCTGCTGGAACACCGCGTGCGGTATGCCGGTGGCGCGCCCGAGCCGGGCCTGTTCGAGCATGTGCCTGATCTCGCCGTGGACCGGGACGAGGATGTCGGGCCGCAGCCAGCGGTAGATCGCTTCGAGGTCGGGTCGTCCGGGATGCCCGGAAACGTGGATCATGCTCTGCCGGTCGGTGACCATGACCACGCCGCGATGGGCAAGCATGTTCTGGATGCGCCCGATCGCGAGCTCGTTACCAGGGATCTGCCGGCTCGAGAACAGCACCACGTCGCCTTCGGCAAGGCTCAGCGGATGCTGCTCCTCGGCGATGCGGGCGAGCGCGGCGCGCGGCTCGCCTTGGCCGCCGGTGGCGAGGATCATGATCCTGCCGCGCGGCAGGCTCATCGCGGTGTCGAAGTCGACCGGCTCAGGAAAGTCCTTGAGGTAGCCGTTGTCCTGCGCGACCTCGATGATCCGCTCAAGCGAGCGCCCGGCGACGCACAGCTCGCGCCCGGTTTCCTTCGCGACCCGGCCGAGCGTCTGCAGCCGCGCGACGTTGGAGGCGAAGGTGGTGACCAGCACGCGCTTGCCGGCATGGCCATGCACTTCCTCGAGCAGCCCGCGATAGACCGCGCCTTCCGAGCCCGAGGAGGCCGAATTGAACACGTTGGTAGAATCGCACACCAGCGCGAGCACGCCCTCGTCGCCGAGCTGCATCAGCTCTTCCTCGGTCGCGGGCACGCCGATCAGCGGTTCCTCGTCGAGTTTCCAGTCGCCGGTATGGAATACGCGGCCGAAGGGCGTCTCGATCAGCAACGCGTTGCCTTCGGCGATGGAATGCGACAGCGGGATGTAGGTCACCTCGAACGGGCCGAGACGGATCGAGCCGTGCTCCCGGTCGATGACGTTGAGCTCGACCTCGTTCTCGACGCCCGTTTCCGCCAGCTTGCGCCGCACGAGATCGGCAGTGAACGGAGTCGCATAGAGCGGCACGCCGAGATCGGCCGCGAAATAGGGCACCGCGCCGATATGGTCCTCGTGGGCATGGGTCAGCACGATACCGATCAAGTCGTCCGCGCGCTCCTCGATGAACTCGGGATCGGCGAACATCAGCTCAGTGCCCGGATACTCGGCGGCGCCGAAGCTCATGCCGAGGTCGACCATCAGCCATTTGCCGTGGCAACCGTAGAGATTGACGTTCATGCCGATCTCGCCCGACCCGCCAAGCGCGAGGAACAGCAGTTCGTCCTCGGGAGTAAAATCCTTCCTCACGATGATCGCTTTTGGGGGGCCGAACGTTCGGCGAGGATGGCGAGGCCGTTCAGCGTCAGGTCGGTGTCCACGGCGTCGAATATCTCCGTGTGCTCGTCGAACAGCAGCGCGAGGCCGCCTGTGGCGATGACCTTGGCCGGGCGGCCGATCTCGGCTTTCAGACGCGCGATCAAGCCTTCCATCATCGCCACGTAACCCCAGAACACCCCGATCAGCATCTGATCCTCTGTGTTGCGGCCGGTCACCGTGGAATCGCGCGGAGCTTCGATCGCTATCCGTGGCAGTTTGGCCGTGTTGTTGACCAGCGCATCGAGCGAGAGATTGATCCCGGGAGCGATGATGCCGCCCTTGTAGGCGCCATTGAAGTCGATCACGTCGAAGGTGGTCGCGGTGCCGAAATCGATCACGATCAGATCGCCCGGGTAGTGTGCGTGGGCGGCAATCGCGTTGACCGCTCGATCGGCCCCGAGCGAGCGCGGCTCATCGACATCGATCGGGAAATCCCAGTCGGCCGCACCCTCGCCCGCGATCATCGGAGTGAGGCGGAAGTACTTCTCGCCGAGCACGTCGAGGTTGTGCTTGGCGCGTGGCACCACGGTCGAGACGATCATCTGCGTGACTTGCGAGCGCTCGATGCCTTCGATCTCCATCAGCTGCAGCAGCCAGACCGCATACTCGTCGCCGGTGCGGCGCGGATCGGTGGCAATGCGCCAACGGGTGCGGATTTCGCATCCTTCGAAGAGGGCGAAGACTACGTTGGTGTTGCCGGCATCAACCGCGAGCAGCATCGTCAGCGTCCTTCCAGCGAGACGTCGCCGGCGTGGATGACACGGACCGTCCCTTCCGCCAAGCGCAGCCGCAATGCGCCGTCGGGATCGAGGCCATCGAACGTACCGGCAATGCGCGATCCGTCGGCTGCGTGCACCGCGAGCGGAGCGCCAAGCGGATGAGCGGCGGCGAGCCAGCGCGCAAGGATCGGTTCGAGCCCGAACTGGCGCCAGCGATCGAGCTCACGGTCGAAGGAAATCACGAGATCACGCGCAAAGGCGTCGCGGTCGGGCGCCGGGCCGATCGTTCTGAGATGACCGGTGGGACGGCCGGCCAGATCGGGCGACCAGGCGAGATTGACGCCCACGCCGATCACCGCAGCGTCGCCGGTGCGCTCGAGCAGAATGCCGGCGAGCTTGGCGCCCGACAGCAACACGTCATTGGGCCACTTGAGCTGAAGCGCCTGCGGCGTGGCGACATGCCCGAGCAGCGCCTCGTAAACCGCCAGCGCTGCGACGAAGGACAGGCTAGCCGGCGCCGGGTCCTGTGGCAGCAGGCGCACCGCTGTCGAGCCCATGAAGTTGCCCGGCCCGTCGAGCCAGCTGCGACCCTGACGGCCACGACCGGCGCTCTGGCGGTCGGCGACGAGCCAGGTTCCTTCGTGCACCGCTTCCCCAGCGGTTAGGCGCGCGAGCAGGTCGGCGCTGGTCGAGCCGGTTTCGCGGACTATCTCGATGTGAGGCGGCAACTCAGGAGACGAGGAACAGCGCGGCGGCGGCGCCGCCTGCCAGCATGCCGAGCGGTTCGGTCAGCAGGTAGCCGAGCGGTGACATCAGAATCACGCAGACCCACAGCAGCGCCCAGTGCGCCCAGTCGCTGCCCCCGCGAATCGTGTCGGCGGGCTCATCGAAGAACATGATCTTGACGATCTTGATGTAGTAAAAGGCACCGATCACACTGCCGGCAATCGCCAGGAACGCCAGCGCCAGGAGGTCGGCCTGCACGGCTGCCTGGAACACGACCAGCTTGCCCCAGAAGCCGAACAGCGGCGGGATGCCGGCGAGACTGAACATCAGCACCGCGATGGACCAGGCGAGCGCCGGTCGGGTGCGCGATAGGCCGGCCATCGCAGCGAACGCCTCGAACGGCTCGCCGCTCACGTCCTTGAGCATCAGCACCGCGACGAAGCTGCCGACGGTCATCGGCACGTAGATCGCTAGGTAGACCAGCATCGCGCTCGCCCCCTCGGCGGTGCCGGTGGCGAGGCCGACGAGGATGAAGCCGACGTTGTTGATCGACGAGTAGGCGAGGAACCGCTTGATGTTGCTCTGCCCGATCGCGCCGAGCGCTCCGACCACGATCGAGGCGAGCGCGGCGAAGACCACGACCTGGCGCCAGGCTTCGTCCTGCATGCCGAAGGCGTCGAACGCAACGCGCGCGGTAAGCGCGACCGCCGCGACCTTGGGCGCGCTGGCGAAAAACAGCGTCACCGGGGTGGGCGCGCCTTCGTAGACGTCGGGCGTCCACATATGGAACGGCACCGCGGCGATCTTGAAGGCGAGGCCCGCGAGCACGAACACCAAACCAAACAGCGCGCCGGTCGAGAGCTCGCCGGTTAGCGCGGCGCGGATGCCTTCGAAGCTGGTCGTGCCGGTGAAGCCGTAGGTCAGGCTCATCCCGAACAGCAGGATGCCGCTCGCGAGCGCGCCAAGCACGAAGTACTTGAGCCCCGCTTCGGCCGAGCGCGTGTCGTTGCGCAGGAACGCGGCCATCACGTAAGCCGACAGCGAGTTCAGCTCGAGCCCGATGTAGAGCGTGATCAAGTCCCCGGCCGAAACCATCACGCTCATGCCGAGCGTGGCGAACAGCACCAACACCGGATACTCGGCACGCATTGCTCCGAGCCGGTTGAAGAACGCGGGCGCCACGACCAGGGCTGCGCCGCTCGCGGCGTAGATCATCAGCTTGGCGAACCCGGCGAAAGCGTCGGCGCGGACTTGGCCGCCGAACGCGACGATATCGGGGCCCGACGCGCCCGCGCAAACGGCAGGCGCGACCAGCGCGAAGCACACCACCAGCACGAGGCACGACAGGATCGAGATCACGTTCGCCGAACGGTCACCCGCCCAGGCCGCGACGAGCAGCAGCACGAGGCCGCTCAGCGAGAGCACGATCTCAGGAACGAT
This sequence comes from uncultured bacterium, assembly GCA_965977975.1. GTDB lineage: Bacteria > Pseudomonadota > Alphaproteobacteria > Sphingomonadales > Sphingomonadaceae > Croceibacterium_A. Next base: position 949 of record CBHCZH010000015.1, on the reverse strand, counting down.
CAGCGCAAGGGAAGCGGCGAAATCCATCAGTGGGCTCCCTCACCGATAGGTTCGGGTGCGGTTTCCGGGGGATGCTCGAGCGATTGAGCTTCCATCTCATCGCCGCTCGCTATCCGCACCTGCCGAGGATCGCCCATCGCCAGGCGCGCATCGCCCTCGGGCTTGGCCCGCGAAACGCGCGCGTCGAGCGCGGCGATGTCGGCGCGCATCGGGGCCAGGAAGCTCTCCGGATAGACGCCCATCCACAGCACCGCCGCCGCAATCGGGCCGAGCATCAGCCACTCGCGCGCATTGAGATCGGGCATCGCCGCCGCGTCGGCGTTCTTCTGCACGCCGAAGGCGATCCGCCAGTAGAGGTAGAGCATGTAGGCCGCGCCGAGGATGATGCCGGTCGCGCAGGCCGCGGTCACCCAGCTCGAGACCTGGTAGATGCCGGCAAGCGCGAGGAACTCGCCGACGAAGTTGCTCGTGCCCGGCAAGCCGACCGAAGCCATCGTGAACAGCATGAAGAACAGCGCGTACTTGGGCATGTTGATCGACAGGCCGCCGTAACGGTCGATCTCGCGCGTGTGCAGCCGATCGTAGATCACGCCGACGCACAGGAACAGCGCGCCCGAGACGAGGCCGTGGCCAAGCATGACCATCATCGCGCCTTCGAAGCCCTGCACGTTGAACGCGAACAGCCCGACGGTAACCAGCGCCATGTGCGCGACCGACGAGTAGGCGATCAGCTTCTTCATATCGTGCTGGACGAGCGCGATCAGGCTGGTCAGCACCACGGCGAGCATCGACAGCGCGAAGACCAGCCACATCAGCTGCGCGCTCGCTTCGGGGAACATCGGCAGGCTGAAGCGAATGAAGCCGTAGCCGCCCATCTTGAGCAGCACGCCGGCCAGGATCACCGAGCCCGCGGTCGGCGCCTGGACGTGCGCGTCGGGCAGCCAGGTGT
>CBHCZH010000014.1:0-42058 GCA_965977975.1 uncultured bacterium | reverse complement strand
CTGCCGTTCCATGTCGAGGTCAAGCACCCGCTTGTCGATCATCTGCACCCGTTCGATGATCGGCCAGCGGAACCTCAGTCCTGTATTGGTCTGGCCGAACGGCACGTTGGGCAGGTAGCGGTTGTACGTCCGCACCGGCTGCCCGGTCTGGATGACCACCGCCTGTTTGGTCTCCGGCACCACGATCACGCTGGAGAAGAACGCGATCACCAATGCGGCGAGCGCGATGATCGTCAGCTTATGGTTTTCCCACACCTCGGTCATGGCTTCAGCGCCCTCCCGCGGGCGGCGCAGCGGGCGTCGCCGACTGCTGCGCACGCCGGCGCACTTCGGGCAGCGGCAGGTACGGGGTCACGCCGCCGGATTCGACGATCGTCTTGTCGGTCTTGCCCAACACGGATTCCATCGTTTCGTAGTAAAGCCGGCGGCGCGTGACTTCGGGGGCCAGCCGGTATTCTTCGTAAATCTTGTTGAACGCCGCGGCGTCGCCCTGGGCCTTCGCCAGCAGCTGCTGCTCATACGTGCGCGCGACGTTCATCGCCGCGGCGGCGTCCTGCTGCGCGGCGGAGACATCCTTGAACGATTCGACCACCTGCTCGGGCGGATCGGTCTTCTGGATTTCGATGCCCTGCACCGCAATGCCCGAACGGTACCCGTCGAGGATTTGCTGCATCCGCGTGCGGACGGACTGCTCGATGTCGGCGCGCCCCGCGCCCGACAGCACGCGATCAAGCTCATGCTCGGCGACCGAGGCGCGCATCGCTGCTTCGCCGACCTCGCGCAAGGTTTCCTCGGGGTCGGCGAGCTGGAACTTGAACAGCTCGAGATCCTTGATATTCCAGCGGATCAGGTACGACACGTCGACCAGGTTCTGATCGCCCGTGAGGATCAGCTTTTGCGCGGTGCCTTCGGGAATCTGCTCGAGCCGGATGCCACTGACGTTTTCGACATCGACCTGCTGGAAAGGCCACGGCAGAGTCAGGTTGGTGCCCGGCTGCAACGTGCGCGAGTACTTGCCGAGAGTAGTGACCACCGCCTGCTCACGCGGCTGAATGAAGTGCACGGTACCAAAGCCGATCCAGGCCAGCGCGATGAGACCGAGCGCGATCGGGAACAGCGAACGCCCGCCGGGACCCGTCGGAAGCCGAAACTTGGGTCCATCCGGGCCGCCGAACCGTTTCGGGCCTTCCGGGCCGCGCTGCTTGAACAGGTCTTCGATGTTGGCCGAACGGCGGCCGCGATCCTCCGAGCCGCCGCCGGGAAGCCACGGGTTGCGTGGCCCGCGCGGCTCCTCGCCTTTCGGCGGCGTGGCATCGGGCTCCGAACCTGCGTCGGAACCGCCTTCGCCGGGGTCCTTGTCACCACCGGGCTTGCCCCAGGGACTGCGCTTGCCGGCCATTGCCAGCACGATCCTTTCGTACAACCCGCCCAAACGTTCCATGCACGGTGTTATAGGGCGCGTCTGCGCAAAAAACAGGGGAGCGCCGGACATTTTCGCTGCACCTCGCTGTCATACGCGCTAGCAGCGGCCCGATGCCTACTGCCGCCGAGATAGAGCAACGCCTTTCGCCTCGCATCGCCGCCCATGTCCGATCGGTTCGTTTTGCCGATGGGATAGCGACGCTGGTCGCGGATGCATCGGGGCTCGGCCGTGCGGCAGCGGCTGAGTTGCAGCGGACGATCGAGCAGGAAATCGGGGCCATCGAGGGAGTTTCCGAGGTCCGCGTCGCGCTGATGGCCGACAAGGTGCAGCGCAGGATCATCGCGATCGGTTCGGGCAAGGGCGGGGTCGGCAAGTCCACCTTGACAGCCAACCTCGCGGTGGCGCTCGCCCGTGCGGGGCGCAAAGTGGGTGTGGTCGATGCAGACATCTACGGGCCTTCGCAGCCGATGCTGCTCGATGCTTCGAACACCAAGCCGACCGCCGAGGGCCAGCAGCTGATCCCGGTCGAAACTGGGTTCGGCGTCAAGCTCCTGTCGATGGGTCAGCTGATTGCGCCCGGCAAGGCGATCGCCTGGCGCGGACCGATGACCGGCAGCGCACTCGGCCAGTTGATGGATGCGCAGTGGGGCGAAGCCGAGGTCCTGCTGGTAGACCTGCCGCCGGGCACCGGCGACGTGCAGTTGACCATGCTGCAGAAGTTCAAGCCGGCCGGGGCGATCGTGGTTTCGACCCCGCAGGACCTCGCGCTGATCGACGCAACACGTGCGATCGACTTGTTCCGCCAGACCGACGTGCCGGTGATCGGCGTGGTCGAGAACATGGCCGGGTACGTGTGTCCGCACTGCGGCCAGCCGAGCGACCCGTTCGGCTCGGGTGGGGCGGAGGCTGCTGCAACAGCGCTCGGCGAGGATTTCCTTGGCCGCATTCCGCTGGCGATGGAAATCCGCGTCGCCAGCGATGCCGGGCGGCCGCCGGCGGCGAACGACGGCCAACTCGGCGGAGCCTTTGCTCGCATCGCCGAGCGGCTCGGCGGCTGGCTGGACCGTCAGTGAGGGCGTGCTGAAGCGGCTCGACGTCTCGCGGCGCGGCCTTCTGGCCGGCGCAGCCGTCGGCGGCGGGTTGCTGGTCGCGTGGATGCTGCTGCCGCGCAGTTACGATTCCCCGCTCACGCCGGGCCGCGGCGAGATGGCGTTCGGTGCCTGGCTCAAGATCGGCCGCGACGGGGTAGTGACGGTGGCGGTGCCGCAGCTCGAGATGGGGCAGGGTGTCACCACGCTGTTGCCGCAGATCGTGGCGATGGAGCTGGGCGCCGACTGGCGCCAGGTCGCGGTCGAACCGGCGCCCGCGAGCGGCGCTTATCTCAACCTGCCGCTGGCGGCGCGCTGGGCGCCGTTGTGGCGGCCGGCGATGCCGGCGCTGGCGGCGGAGCCCGACGACTACTTCCTGCGCCGGTGGGCCGAAAGCCAGCGGTTCGGCGCGACGGCGGACGGCACCTCGCTTGCCGCTTTCGAGCTGTTGTGCCGCGAGGCGGGCGCGGCGGCGCGCGCGATGCTGGCGATGGCCGCAGCCGACCGTTGGGGGGTGCCATGGGAGGAATGCGAGGCCGCTGCCGGGTTCATTGTTCACGACCGCCGGCGGCTGAGCTTCGCGGAGCTGGCGGCTGAGGCTTCGGGCTACACTCCATCCGATCCGCCGCCGCTGCGCTCCGAGCCGCCCGCTGACCGGGCCTCGGGCATCGAACCGGTCGACCTGGAAATCGCCTGGCCACGGCTGGACCTGCCTTCGAAGGTCGACGGCAGCTACCAGTTCGCGGGCGACGTGCGGTTGCCGGGCATGGCCTACGCGGCGATCCGGCACGGGCCCATCGACCGCGCCGAGTTGTCGAGTTTCGAGCGCGAGTCGGCGGCGGGAACGCGGGGGCTGATCGGCGTGGTCGAAGGTAAGCGCTGGCTTGCCGCGGTCGCCGAGACCTGGTGGGCGGCGGAACGGGCGCTCGATGCTCTTGCACCGCGCTTTCGGGTCAGCGGACCGGTGAGCTCCTCGCGCATCGACGAATTACTCGACAACGGCGTGAGACGCGGCGAGCCGCAGCGCATCGCGCTGCGCGGCGATGGCGACGCGTTGATGCCGAAGCCCGACCTGGCGCTGCGCTACGATGTAATGCCGGCGGCGCATGGTACCATCGAGACCGCCAGCGCCACGGCGCGGCTTGCCGACGGGCGGCTCGAGCTCTGGATCGCCAGCCAGGCACCCGAGCGCGCGCGCGAGGCGGCTGCCAAGGCCCTCGGCATGCCGCTCGCGGACGTCGTGCTGTACCCCATGCCGGCAGGCGGCAGCTTCGACCGGCGGCTCGAACACGATCATGCGATCGAAGCGGCGCTGATCGCGCGCGAAACCGGCCGGCCGGTGCAGTTGACCTGGTCGCGCTGGCAGGAGCAGCTGGCGCTTCGTCCACGCCCCCCGGTCGCTGCAGTCCTGGCGGCGAAGCTCGGACCGGAGGGACATATCGAGACGCTGCGCTCGCGGCTGGCGATGCCGTCGTCCGCGCTCGAATTCGGCCGCCGGCTGTTCGACAACTTCGCTACCTGGTCGGCGATCGACGCCGTCGAGGACCAACCGGATGCGCTTGCGCTCGAAGGGCTGATGCCGCCCTACGGCATCCCCAACGTTGCGGTCGATCACGTGCCGGTGCGCCTTGCGCTGCCGACCGGTCGCCTGCGCGGCAATGCTCACGGTTATACCTGCTTCTTCGTCGAGAGCTTCATCGACGAAGTCGCGCAGCGGAACGTGCAGGAGCCGCTGGCTTTTCGCATCGGCATGCTCGGGCAGGATGTGCGCCTTGCCCAATGCCTGCAGCGCGCGGCGCGGCTTGGCGAATGGGGCGGCGGCGCTCCCGGGACCAGCCAGGGGCTTGCTTGCCACCGGATGGAGATCGCCGGTGCGACCGGGCGTATCGCGCTGATCGCCACCGCGGTGGCCGGCGAAGGCGGGGTGCGGGTGGAAAAGCTCGCCGCGGCGGTCGATATCGGCCGGGTGATCAACCGCGACATCGCCCTGCAGCAGATCGAAGGCGGGCTGCTTTACGGAGTCGGTCTCGCGCTCGGTTCGGGCATCGAATACGAGCGTGGCTTGCCGGTGCAGGGCCGTCTCGCCGCGCTCGACCTGCCGACCCTCGCCGACAGCCCCGAGATCAGCGTCGACCTGATCGAAAGCGATGCCGAGCCGTTCGATCCGGGAGAGCTGGCAGTGGCCCCGGTCGCGCCGGCGATCGCCAACGCGTTGTTCTCCGCCACCGGGTTGCGTCTCAGGCGCTTACCGCTCTTGTCGGGGGGATTATGAGCGGCGGAATCGGCGTCTTGCTGGTCAACCTTGGAACGCCTGACGCGCCGACACCGCGCGCGGTGAAGCGCTACCTCGGTGAGTTCCTCTCCGATCGGCGCGTGGTCGAGATCCCGGCTTACGCCTGGCAGCCGATCCTGCGCGGCATCGTACTGCAGACCCGGCCGCGCAAGTCGGCCGAGGCCTATTCGCAGGTCTGGACCGAGCAGGGCTCGCCGCTTGCCGCGATCACTGCCGATCAGGCCGAACGGCTCCAGGCCAGGCTGGGCGACGAGGTAAAGGTCAGCCACGCGATGCGCTACGGCCGCCCGGCGATTGCCGACGAGCTCGAGGCGCTGATGGCGGCCGGGTGCGAGCGCATCCTGCTCGCTCCGCTCTATCCGCAGTATTGCGCGGCCACGACCGCCACCGTGGTCGACAGCGCCGCCGATGCCTTGCGCGCCGTGCGCTGGCAGCCGGCGCTGCGCACGCTGCCGCCTTATTATGACGATTCCGCCTACATCGGAGCCCTGGCGAAGGACCTCGCCGCGCAGCTCGACGCGCTGCCGTTCGATCCGCAAGTGTTGCTGCTGAGCTTCCACGGCATGCCCGAGCGGACCCGACAGCTCGGCGACCCCTACTACCGCCATTGTCTCGAAACCGCGCGGTTGCTGGAGGAGGCCATGGTACGGCCGGGCTTGCGCTTCGGCACCAGTTTTCAATCGCGCTTCGGTCGCGCCAAGTGGCTCGAGCCGGCGACGAGCGAGGTCCTGGCCGACGAGGCGCAACGCGGCGTCACCAGCCTTGCCATCGCCGCGCCCGGCTTTGCTGCCGACTGCCTGGAGACACTGGAGGAGTTGGCCATTCGCGGCCGCGAGCAATTCGAGGCCGCGGGCGGCGAGCACTTCGCCGCGTTATCGTGCCTCAATGCCGGCGACGCGGGCATGGACATGCTCGAAGCGCTCGTGCGGCGCGAGCTGGCCGGGTGGGTTTAGTGCGACCCCTTGACACGATCCCCATCTAGGGGACGACACAAGTTGAGGAATTCTCGATGATCGAACTTCGTCCTTTCGCCACTCTGGGCGGCGCCGACCACGGTTGGCTCGACACGAAGCATCACTTCTCGTTCGCCGACTACCACGACCCGGCCCGGGTCCACTGGGGTCAGCTGCGGGTCTGGAACGACGACGTGATCGCGCCGAAGAGCGGCTTCCCACCGCACCCGCACCGTGACATGGAGATCGTCACTTACGTCCGCAGCGGCGCGATCACGCACAAGGACAGCCTCGGCAATACCGGCCGCACCGGCGCCGGCGACGTGCAGGTCATGTCGGCGGGCACCGGCATTCAGCATGCCGAGTACAATCTCGAGGACGAGCCGACGACGCTGTTCCAGCTGTGGATCGTCCCCGACGAGCGCGGCGGCACGCCCGGGTGGGGTGCCCGGCCTTTCCCGAAGGACGACCGCGCCGGCCGATTCGTGCCGCTGGCTTCGGGTATGGCCGGCGACGACGACGCGCTGCCGATCCGTGCCGAGGCGCGCGTGCTCGGCGCCACGGTCAGAGCCGGCGATACGCTGAGCTACGATACCGCCGCAGACCGGCATCTTTATCTGGTGCCCGCGACCGGCAAGGTCCGTGTCGGCGAAATCGAGGTGGACGCGCGCGACGGTGCGGCGATCACCGGGCTCGACAAGCTCGAGGTAACCGCACTCGAGGATAGCGAGCTGGTGCTGGTCGACGCGCGCTAAGGCCCGCTTACTTGCGCGAAAACGCCACCAGGTAATCGGCGAGCGCAGCGACCTCGGCTTTGTTCATTTGTCCGGCAGCGCGCTTCCGGCCGGCTCACCCCACGTCGGATCGTCTCAGCCGGCGGAAGCGCGCCTTGGCTCGGTGTCTTCCTCGCTCGTCCAGGTTCGCTTGACCAACTGGGCGTGCAGGCTGGTCGTCGCGCGGACCGGAGCGACCTCCGCTTCGGGCCGCGAAGGCGGCGGAGGCGTATCGTAGCCGCGATCGGTGCCGCGGAATGCAAGATGTTCCATCACCGCGGGATGAAGCGGAACCTTGAACTTGATGCCGGCGTAGTTGCGATGCTGCCAGATGATCTCGCCGTCGATCGCCGTCAGCCCCCTGACACGCACGCGAAGCAGCGCCCCATCGGGGAGGCCTTCCAATGGGCAGGCGATCATGCAGCCGGTCGTTGAGATATTGACCAGCCGGGTGCTCCACGCTCTGTCGCACGACCGGCAATCGGCCTCGACATCGGTTGGAAACCTGAACGCTGCCCGTTTGTCCATTTACCCCTCCGGACCCCTTGTTTTGTAAGGGCTTCGAATAAGGGGATTTCCCGAAACAGTCGTTAACGGTAGGCTGTTACAATATTAACCATATTCCCTAAGTCAGCGCGTGCGGTGCGCCCGCGTGACGCTCGTGTGACACTCTAGAAATCGATCGCGAGGCCCTTCCTGACCCAATCGCCGTAACGGGTGGGGCCAAGCTCCTCGGGATCGCCCATCGGCTCGGCCGGAACGGGCGGCGGCGTATCGCTCCAGTGCGGAGGCTTGCGGAATGGCTTGGGCCTTTTGACGGCTCGGTCGGTCATCCGGCCTGAGATGGCCCGGGTGGCGACGCGGCGCAACTCCTTCTAGGGCGGGCCGATGAACCGCCCGAAGGAAATCCAGGGTCTCCCCGCTCGCCGAGCGGCGCTCAGGCTGCTCGACGCTGTGCTGCGACGCGGCGAGACGCTCGACCAGGCAGCGGGCGCGACGACCGCCGGCCTGCTGACCAGCTCCGATGCGGCGCTCGCTCGCGCGATCGCCAGCGAGGTGCTGCGCTGGCTGGTCGACTTCGATGCGCTGATCGATTCCGCCACTCGCCAGCGGCTCGCCGACGATGCCAAGGTCCGTACCGTGCTGCGACTCATGCTCGCGCAATGGCTGCGGCTCGACACGCCGGCGCACGCGGTAGTGGCTACTGGGCTGCCGCTGCTCGCGGGCGGGCCGCGGCGTCTGGCGCACGGCGTGTTCGGGGCCCTGGTGCGGCAAGGGGCCAAGCTGCCTGCTGCACCGACGCTGCCGCGGGATCTGGCGGTACGATGGGGAGCGCGCGCTCGGGCGATTGCGGCGGGCCTTGCCGAGCCGCCGCCGCTCGACCTCACACTGCGCGATCGCGGCGCGACCGCCGAATGGACCGAGCGGCTCGCCGGAAGCAGCCTGGCGTCCGGCCATCTCCGGCTGCCGCGCGGCACGGCGGTCGCCGACCTGGCGGGCTTCGACGATGGGGCATGGTGGGTACAGGATCTGGCTGCATCGCTCCCGGCGCGGTTGCTGGGGCCCGGCAAAGAACGGTGCGTCCTCGACTTGTGCGCGGCGCCGGGCGGCAAGACGCTGCAGTTGGCGGCGGCCGGATGGAACGTCGTCTCGCTCGACATCAGCGACCGTCGGCTCGAACGCTTGCGCGAGAACCTGGCTCGCACCGGCCTTTCAGCCGAAGTGATCGTGGCGGACGCGCTGCGATGGGACCCGGACGATTTGTTCGACGCGATTCTGCTCGACGCGCCGTGCACAGCCACGGGCACATCCCGGCGTCACCCAGACGTCCTGCACCGGATCGGCCCGCGGCAGATCGCCGAGATGGCGGAATTGCAAGCGCGGCTGCTTGAACGTGCAATCCGCTGGCTCAAGCCCGGCGGCGTCCTGGTCTATGCGGTCTGCTCGCTCGAGCGCGAGGAGGGCGAGGAACAGGCGGCGCGGATCGCGCTGCCGCCCGAACCGGTCCGGACCGAAGAACTTCCAGAATGGCTCTCGCCGACGCCCGAGGGCTGGCTGCGCACCGATCCGGGCATGCTCGCAGAGCGCGGCGGAATGGACGGATTCTTCATCGCCCGATTCGTAAACCAGGCGTAAAAACAGATGATTAAGAACGAGTTACCTCAAGTTGACTTGACCTTGGCCTGGAAGCTCTTGCGCAGCTTCAGCAGCTTCGGCGGGATCACTGCCAGGCAGTACGGGTTCCGCTGCCCTTCGCCTTCCCAGTATTCCTGGTGGTAATCTTCCGCCGGATACCACTCCGCGGGGCGTTCGATGGTGGTAACCGCGCTCTGGCCGTCGTGCTCGGCATTCCATCGCGAGATCGCCGCCTCGGCTTCGGCACGCTGGGCGTCGTCAAGCGGGAAGATCGCGCTGCGGTACTGCGTGCCGACGTCGTTGCCCTGCCGGTTCAACTGCGTCGGATCGTGCGTGCCCATGAACACATCGAGGATTTCCGCGTAGGAGATCGCCTCTGGATCGTAAGTTACCCGGACCGCTTCCGCATGGCCGGTCGTGCCCCCGCACACTTGCTTGTAGGTCGGGTCCGGCAGCGTGCCGCCGATGTAGCCGCTCTCGACCTCGCTCACTCCGATGACGTCGCGGAACACCGCCTCGGTGCACCAGAAGCACCCGCCCGCGACGATCGCCGTTTCCTCCGCCATGCCTGCTCTCCTTCGCCGCTGCAGATGGGGCGCCGCAACGCGCTTGTCATCCTTCGAGCGCAGGCTAGTTTCGCCGGATAAAATCAACGGGAAAGTAACATGCGCACCACGCTCCTTGCCGCTGCCGCCCTCCTTGTCGTCCCGCTCACCGCTGCGCCCGCGCCGGCCGCAGCGCAACAAAGCACGATTGATCCGGCGCTCATCGAAATCCTCGCCCACCCGCGTCGCGACGCGGACCGCGCGCGCGACCAGTACCGCCACCCCGCCGAAACGCTGGCGTTCTTCCAGGTTCGCCCCGGCATGACCGTGGTGGACTACCTCCCGGCAGGCGGCTGGTTCACCCGCATTATCGCGCCCTACCTCGGACCGCAGGGGCATTATGTGGCGATGGGTCCGGACCTGACCGGCGAGACGAACCCGTACTTCCTCAATACGATGGGCGGCCTTGCCGAGAAGTTCGCAGGCCAAGCCGCGCAGTGGAACCTGGGCGCCATGCCCCGGGTCACCGCGTTCAACACCGACGGCTATCCCGAAGCCCTCGACGGTACCGTCGATCGGGTGCTGATCTTCCGCGAGATGCACAACCAGTTCCGTTTCGGCTGGCTGCACGACGACATGCAAACGATCCGCCGCATGCTCAAGCCTGGCGGGATGGTCGGCATCACCGACCACCGCGCCGAAGAGAACGCACCCTACACGCTGACGGACGGCAACAAAGGCTATTTGCGCGAAAGCGACGTGATCGCGCTGATGGACGCCTACGGCTTCGACCTCGTCGGCACGAGCGAGATCAACGCCAATCCGACGGACACCAAGGACTACCCGCGCGGAGTCTGGGAGCTGCCGCCGAGCCTCGCCGGCGCGACGGACGAGACGCGGCCGCTGCGGCTGGCGGTCGGCGAGAGCGACCGGATGACGCTTCTCTTCCGGAAGCGCGATTGATGGACTTAAGGGGCGTGCGTCCCTAACTGGCGCGCATGACGAAGCTCACCGTCGCCGCCCTGCAGCTTGCCCTCGGCTCGACCGACGAGCAGGAGAACATCGCCGCCGTCTCCGTGCTGGTCGAGGAGGCTGCGGCGAAGGGTGCGCAAGTCGTGCTGCCGCCCGAGCTGTTCTCCGGTCCCTACTTCTGCAAGCTCGAGGACGACGCGCTGTTCGCGCTCGCCCGGCCCACCGCGGAGCATCCCTCGGTCGTGGCGATGCAAGGACTGGCGAGAGCGCTCGGTGTCGCGATTCCGACCAGCTTCTTCGAACGTGACGGGCACCACTATTACAACACGCTCGCCATGATCGGCGCTGACGGCGAGATCATGGGCACTTATCGCAAGAGCCACATTCCTGACGGCCCGGGCTACGAGGAGAAGTTCTATTTCCGCCCCGGCAACGACGGGTTCAAGGTCTGGGACCTGTTCGGGGCACGGATCGGGATCGGAGTGTGCTGGGACCAATGGTATCCCGAAACGGCCCGCGTGCTCGCCCTGAAAGGGGCCGAGGTGCTGTTCTACCCGACCGCGATCGGCTCCGAGCCCAAGGACGCCGAGATGGACACCAGCCGCATGTGGCGCCGGGCAATGATCGGTCACGCGGTGTCGAACTGCATGCCGGTGGTCGCCGCCAACCGCATCGGCCACGAGATCGAGCATGGTGGAGCGGGGCAGGCGTTTTACGGCCATAGCTTCATCTGCGACGAATGGGGCGACATGCTCGCCGAATACGGCTGCGAGGAGAGCGGCGCGCTGGTCGCGACGCTCGACCTTTCCGCCGCGGCCCGGCATCGCGCCAGCTGGGGCTTCTTCCGCGACCGCCGGCCCCAGCTCTATGGGCGCATCTGCGAGGATATCTGAGCTACCTGTACCTGATCGCGCTCGGCTCCAACCGGCGCCATCACCGCTTCGGCCGCCCGCGCGAGGTGCTCGCGGCGGCGCTCGAGCGGATCGACGCCGAGGGGGTACGCGTCGTCGAAGCCGCGCCGATCCTGCTCAGCGATCCGGTCGGACCGTCGCAGCGCCGCTACGCCAATTCCGCCGCGACGGTCGAGACGCCGCTCGAGCCGCCGGCGCTGCTGGCATTACTGAAGCGCGTCGAACGCGAATTCGGCCGCCGTCCCGGCGGTCAGCGCTGGACCGCCCGGGTGCTCGATCTCGACCTGGTGCTGTGGAGCGGCGGTCCTTACGCCGAACACGGCCTGACAATTCCGCATCCGCTGTTCCGGTCTCGCGACTTCGTGCTCGCCCCGGCCGCTTCCATCGCCCCCGGTTGGCGCGACCCGGTAACCAGCCTCACCGTCCGGCAGCTTCACGCACGGTTGACCCGCCCCCGCGCCATTCGTAGGGCGGCGACGTGGTCGGGCCCTTAGCTCAGTCGGTAGAGCAACTGACTTTTAATCAGTAGGTCGCTGGTTCGAATCCAGCAGGGCTCACCACCGCTTCATCATTGGAGGTCATCCCATGCTGAAGGGCGCCCTTTGAGCGCCGCCCGACGGGCTCCTATTCGCCCCGGCCGGCAGCACAATCAGCAGGAAACGATCGCCTTGATCACGCCCGCCGAGGGTTCGAGCCATCCGGGGAAAGCCTGTGGCAGCTCCGCGAGGGACGAACTGTGCGTATGGAGCGCCTGTGTGGGAACCTGGCCGGCGCGCATGGCGTCGACGACCGCCTCGAAATCTTCCGCGGTCGCGTTCCTGCTTCCCATCAGCGTCATCTCGCGCTTGTGAAACTCGGGGTCGGAAAAGCGGATGTCGGCGGCCACGATCGAAACCAGAACGTAAGTCCCGCCGTGCGCAACGTAGGCAAATCCGGTTTCCATCGCTCGCGGATTGCCGGTGGCGTCGAAGACGACGTCGAAGAAATCGCCGCCGGTCAGCTGCTCTAGCTCGCCGCCGCTCGACTCGCTCAACATGACCGTCGATTCCACCCCGATGAGGTCGGCGCAGAAGGCGAGCCGGTCCGCGCGTCCGTCGAGTACGGTGACGCGGGCTCCGCGAAGCTTGCTGAACAGCGCCACGCCGATCCCGATCGGACCCGCGCCCACGACCAGCACTTTCTGCTCCGCGGCGACCGCCGCGCGTCTCACAGCGTGGGCGCCGATTGCGAGGAACTCGACCATCGCCGCCTGTTCGAGCGAGATTCCTTCAGCCTTTTTCACATAGGCCTGCGGCACGCTCAGGAACTCGGCGAGGCCACCGTCGGTGTGCACGCCGAGCACCCGAATGTTGGTGCAGCAATTGGGCTTCGCTTTGCGGCAGGCGACGCAGTGGCCGCAGGCGATGTAGGGGATGATGTAGACGGGATCCCCTGGCATCAAGCCGCTTTCGGCGGGCGCTTCCTCGACTTCGCCGGCAAGCTCGTGTCCCATTACCCGCGGGTAGGAAAGGTAGGGCTGGTTGCCGGTGAAGATGTGCATATCCGTTCCGCACACGCCGACGCGGCGGATGCGCACCAGGACCTCGCCCATACCCGGAACGGGTTTTGCCCGGCGCTCAAGCTCCAGGTCTCCGGGCTGGGTACAGATGACTACGTCCATGGGTTCAGCTCTCCGATTCTTTGCGACCCATACGGGATTTCGTTAGCGCTACCATACCCTGTTCGTGGGCAGGCTGCGGCATAGCAGGGAATTGCCGGGGCGATGGTATTCTTGCCTTGTCCGCAAATCTCGTGCTGAGATCGGCATGGCGCACACTGCGCCTTCATCATGCCAGTTTTCTCCAGCAAGGGGGCGATGAAGTGAATCGCGAATTCGTGGCGCTTTGTTCGATGATCCTGGGTGCCCTGCCTTTGAATGCACTCGCACAGGATGCAGCGCCCAGCGGCCCCTCGCAGGATGCCGCTTGGCACAATGCCCAGCAGGCCGCGCTGGCGAGCCGGCAGGCCAGCGACGGCTGGTCGTGGATGGAAGGCGGCCTGCTGTGGCGGCGTGTCGCCGGCAACGGATCGGGGAAGCGTCCGACCGTCAACGATACCGTCACTCTCCATTACGCCGGCACGCTGGTCGACGGGACCGAGTTCGACAGCTCGTACCGCCGCAACGAACCCGCGACCTTCCCGCTGCGGGCGCTGATCCGCGCGTGGCAGATGGCGGTGCCGCAAATGGGCGTCGGCGATACGATCGAGATCGCCGCACCGGCGACGCTCGCTTACGGCCCGATCGGTCGCGGGCCGATCCCCGGCGGGGCGACGCTGCTGTTCAGGATCGAGCTGCTCGGCATTCCGAGCGAGTGACGCGCGACTCCCGTTGCCCTCGCCGCACGGGGTGATACCATCCTCCGCAACGACTGCCGAACGGCGGCGGCATGGGAGGATGCGGTGGCCTACAACACCCATATCGGTTCGCTCGGCGCCTATGAGAAAGGTACGATCGAGCTCAAGGACGATTTGACGAAATACGCCTTTTCGAACGTGTTCGAAGTCGCCGGCAAGGCCGCTCCGTTCGAGCGCGTCGCGGTGGCGCAGAACCTCGAATACGTCGCCGAGGCCGTGCGGGTCGAAGGCGAATCGCCGTGGTACGCCGCGCCGCATGACGAGTTCGCAATCGTCATGGACGGCGAGGTGACCTTCAGTTTCATCAAGCTCGCCGACGATCAGGTGCCAGGCCATGCGGGCGGCGCGTTCCGGCTCGGCGGAGAGCCGAACGGTCCGGCGATGGGCAAGGTTACCGCACGTCGCGGCCATCAGGTGCTGCTGCCGCACGGTGCGGCCTATCGGCTGAGCTCGAAGAAGCCGGCGGTTGCGATCATCCAGACCTGCGACGGGCCGGTGACGGTCAAGCGCTGGTCCGAAATCTGCACCTTGGCCTGAGGAGGGGAACGATGGACGTCCAGCCTGCCACGATCACCGCCACCGGCACCGATCCCGACACCGGCTACGACAGCTTCCGCCTTGGCGGCTTCGAGTTCCGCCGCGACGAGTACTTCGCGCACGTCGAATGGCCCAGGGGCAGCCATATCATCGAGATCGACCGCTTCCTGCGCGCGATGGTGCGCGATATCGGGTGGGGGTTCTTCTACGGCTGGATCTTCTTCGACGACATCTTCGGCACGACCAATCACTATGGCGCGGTGGACCTCTTCGCCGGCGCCTACGATCAGGGCTACAAAGACCAGGGCCTGGATTACCTGGAGACCTTCCCGGCCGAGGTGGTCAAGGAAGCCTTCGAGACGATCAGCCGCAACTGGATCAACGAAGGCTATGATCCCCTGAACGCTCCGCTCGAGACCGGTTCGCCGCTCGGCTCGAAAACCAAGGAGCGCACCGATCCACTGGTGCGCGGCTTCGCCGCCGCCTCGCGGATGCTGGGCTTGGAGGGCGAACCCCCGGTCCGCTCTGACGCGACAGGCCACCCGATCAACCGCGCTTTCGCCGACATGGAGTTCGACACCCCCGACATCGAGTGCGAGCCGGGCTTCGAAGGCCAGCTCCACGCGATCAACCTGTTCGAGCACATCGCGCGGGCCGATGTGACCTGGAACCCCTCGTTCACCGCGATCACCCGCGCCAGCATCTGTTGCGTGACCAGCGAGGAGCACATGCTCCCCGTTATCCACGGCAACGATCGCAACGAGTGGTTCATCCAGCTGACCGACGAGATCCACTGGCAGATCGCCGACAAGAACAGCGGGGATCCACGCGGCACGATCGTGATGAAGCCGGGCGACGTCTGCGCGATGCCCGCCGATATCCGTCACCAGGGCTTTGCCCCCAAGCGCGCGATGCTGATGGTGATGGAGAACGGCACGCCGGGGCTGGAGAAGCGTTATGCGAGCGGCGAACTCACGCCGGATCCGGTGGATTTCGGCTGATCGCTCCCCCTCCCGCTTGCGGGTGGGGTTAGGGGTGGGCCAGAGAGCCTTTCCCTTCAGACCCACCCCCGACCCCTCCCGCAAGCGGGAGGGGAGCCAAGGATCCCCATGAACGACAGTCGCTTCTACATCGACGGGGCCTGGCTGGATCGCTCCGACGCTCCCAGAATCGCGGTGACCAATCCCTATTCGGAAGAGGTCATCGGGCACATTGCGGCGGGTTCGCCCGCCGATGTCGATCTGGCGGTGGCGGCGGCGCGGCGGGCGTTCGCCTCGTTCTCGCAGACCTCGGTGGAAGAGCGCCTCGCGCTGCTCACCCGCATCAGGGACCTGCTCGAGGAACGGACCGAGCCATTCGCCCAGGCCATCACCGCCGAAATGGGCGCGGCGATCGGGTTTGCCCGTGCCGGCCAGTGCTACGCCGGCATCGAGCACGTCCGCGTGGCGATCGAGGTGCTGCGTGAGTTCGCGTTCGAGACCGAGGTGAACGGCATCCGTGTCCGCAAGGAGCCGATCGGCGTGGTGGCGGCGATCACACCGTGGAACTGGCCGCTCTACCAGATCACCGCCAAGGTCGCCCCGGCGATCGCGGCCGGCTGTACGGTGGTGCTCAAGCCGAGCGAGTTGTCGCCGTTCACCGCGCTGCTGTTCGCGCAAGTCATGCACGATGCCGGCGCGCCTCCGGGCGTGTTCAATCTGGTCAATGGGACGGGCGAGATTGTCGGTGCGACGATGGCGGCCCACGCGGACGTCGACATGGTCTCGTTCACGGGATCGACCCGGGCGGGCGTGCTGGTGGCGCAGGCGGCCGCACCGACGATCAAGCGCGTGGTGCAGGAGCTCGGTGGCAAGTCACCCAACGTGTTCCTGCCCGATGCCGATTTCGCGAGCGCCGTTCCGAAGGGCGTGCTCGGCATGATGCGCAATGTCGGCCAGTCGTGCGCTTCGCCAACGCGAATGGTGGTGCCGCGCCAGCGCCTGGCCGAAGTGGAGGCGCTCGCCGCCGAGACGGCGAACGGCATCGTCGTCGGCGACCCGCTCGACGAAGCGACCGTGCTCGGCCCGCTCGCCAACAAGCCGCAGTTCGTCAAGGTACAGGAGCTGATCCAGGCCGGCATCGAGGAGGGCGCCAAGCTGGTGTGCGGCGGGCCGGGCCTGCCGCAGGGCCTCAATCACGGCTACTTCGCCAGGCCGACGGTATTCTCCGAGGTCACCACGGTGATGCGGATAGCGCAGGAGGAGATCTTCGGCCCCGTGCTCGTCATCCAGCCCTACGAGGACGAAGAGGACGCGATCCGGATCGCCAACGCGACGGTCTACGGGCTCAGCTCGCATGTCCAGTCTGCCAATCGGGAGGCCGCCCGACGCATCGCGCGCCGGATCCGCGCAGGGCAGGTTCACATCAACTATCCGGCCTGGTCCGGCCACGCCCCGTTCGGCGGCTACCGCCGCTCCGGCAACGGCCGCGAGTACGGAGTGTTCGGGCTGGAGGAGTATCTCGAGGTGAAGGCCGTCCTCGGCTATTGAAAAGACTCTGCGCAGCTCGGTGGAGTGGCTCGCCGATGCGGCGCCCGCCGCGCTGCTCCCCTTCTCCCGCGCGGAACCATGGCGTGTTCGAGCAATTTTGTCTCCATGGCGGGGATCGACGAGGTACAAAGTTATCCGCTGACGGGACGCTTCCTGCTGGGGCGGCTGCGCCATGCTTTGAGCGTCGCGGAGAAGGACATCCTTGAAGCGCTGGTCGAGGAGACCGAGCGCGTGCGGGCGGGATCGACATTGCTCGAACGCGGCCAGCTCGCCGACCGCTCGACGTTGCTGGTCGAAGGCTATCTGCTGCGCACGATCGTCGAGGAGGGGCGCCGCTTCGTCGTCGGCATCCATGTTCCGGGCGACTTTGCCGACCTGCACGGCTTCGCGCTCAAGCGGCTCGATCACACCGTCGTCGCGCTTGGCGATGCGCTGGTCGGTTACGTCAGCCATGCGCGGCTCGAGCAGGTGGTCGAGCGCCATCCGCACCTGACCCGGCTGATGTGGTTCTCGACCCTTCTCGACGCGGCCATCCACCGGCAATGGATCCTCAAGATGGAGCAGCTGCCGGCGCCGCGCCGCGTAGCGCACGTGTTTGCCGAGCTGTGGCACCGGCTCGATCTGGTCGGCCTCGGCCGTCGCGATGGCCTGCGCACCCCGCTGATCCAGGCCGACCTCGCCGACATGTGCGGCACCACGGCGATCCACATGAACCGCGCCCTCGGCCTGATGCGCAAGGAAGGGATCGCCGAATTCCGACGCGGCACGCTCTACGTCAGGGATCGCGCTCGCCTCGAGGAATTCGCGGGCTTCAACCCCGACTACCTCTACGGCGAGGGCGAACTGCGCGTCGGTCGCGAGTTGAGCGTGCCCGAGCATGCCAGCCAGCGGCCATAGGCCGTCGCGGCGGCCGCGCTGGGGCACGCTGACCCTTGTCGTGCTGTTCCACGTGGCGGCTCTCGCCGGGCTGGCGCGGGTATTCGCACCCGACTTTACCGCCAAGGTCGTGAAGAGCGCCGGGTCGCTGGTTTCGGTCACCATCACCGCGCCGCCCGAACCATTGCCTGAGCCCGAACCGGAACTCGATGCCGGCGCGGAGGCCGAGGAAGGTCGTGAAGCCACGCCGCGCGAGGTCGCGGCTCCCGAAGCGCCGTTGCCGAGACCGCAGCCGGCCCCGCGCGCGTCCTCAACCGGTCAGGAGAACAGCTCCGGCGCCCGCGACCGCGGCGAGGGCACAGGAGCCGGCGGGGAGGGGGAAGGTACAGGCAGCGGCGGCGCAGGCAGTGACCGAGGGGGCGGCGCGCGGCCGCTCGAGCTGATTTCCGGCTCGATCGACAACGCGCGCGACTACCCGACGCCACCGGGTGGGAGGCAGGTTCGGCGCGGCCACGACGTGGTCATCGAGCTAACCGTCGGCACCGCCGGACGCGTAACCGCGTGCCGGATCACCGATCCCAGTCCCGACCCGCAAGCCGATGCGATCACCTGTCGTCTCGCGACCGAGCGCTTCGTGTTCCGGCCGCGGTTGAATGCCGACGGCGAGCCCGTGGTCGGCATATATCGGTGGCGCCAGCGGTGGTTCTGATGACTTCGGAACGGGTGCGTTCTACACTGCGTTAGCAAAATCGGGACCGAAGGACGTTCGCAAGCAATGGCAATGATTTACCCGGTCGTTCTGTGCGGCGGGAGCGGCACGCGGCTGTGGCCCCGTAGCCGCAAGCAGGCGCCCAAGCCGTTCCTGCCGCTGGTCGACGAGGACACCCTGTTCGAAGCCACGCTCGGCCGTTGTGCCGACGCCGAGCGGTTCGGCGATCCGATCGTCGTCACCGGCGTCGGCCATCGCAGCCATGTCGAGGCGCAAGCGGTCGGTCATCCCGGCACTCGGGTGATCGTCGAGCCGATGGCGAAGAACACCGCGCCGGCCATCGCGCTCGCCGCACACCGGCTCCCGGCCGATGCCATTATGCTGGTTTGCCCAAGTGACCATCACATTGCTGATGTCCCTGCGTTCCGCGACGCGGCCTGCGCCGCGGCGAAGCTCGCCGAAGACGATTGGCTGGTCTCGTTCGGCATTACTCCGACCGCACCCGAGACCGGCTATGGCTACATCCGCCGCGGCGCGCCGCTGGAGGGAGGCTTCCAGGTCGAGCGTTTCGTCGAGAAGCCCGATCTCGCCACTTCCGAACGCTTCCTCGCCGACGGCCACTACAGCTGGAACGGTGGCATCTTCGTGTTCAAGGCGGGCACGTTCCTCGACGAGCTCGCGCGGCACCGCCCGGCGATGGCCGAAGCGGTGCGCGCCGCGGTGGAAGGCGGGCACGATGACGGCGGCGCCTTTCACCCTAATGCTGGCGCTTTCGCGGCGATCGAGCCCGAATCGGTCGACTATGCGGTGATGGAGAACACCACCCGCGCCGCGGTGGTCCCGGTGGCGATGGGCTGGTCCGACATCGGCAACTGGCAGGCGCTGCGCGACGCGCGGCCGGGCGACGCCAACGGCAATCGCACTCGCGGCAATGTCGAGCTGGTCGATTGCCGCAACGTGCTCGCCGAGACCGACGGGCCGCGCATCTCGGTGATTGGGCTCGAGGACATCGCCATCGTGGTCGACGGCGACGAAGTGCTGGTCACGACGATGGCGGGCGCACAGAAGGTGGGCAAGCTGAGCGGCGCGGTCAACCAGTAAGAGGGGCGGGCAATGGGCGGTTCGGGGATGATCGCGCAGACGATCCAGCTGGCGCTAGCGCCGGTGTTCGTGCTGGTCGCGATCGGCAACATCATGAACATCCTCGCGACCCGGCTCGGCCGGGTGGTCGACCGCTCGCGGGTGCTGCAGGAACTGCACGGCACGACGAGCGGGGCCGAGCACGACCGGGTGGTGCGCGAGATCCGCACCGTCGACCGGCGCATCGCGACGATCAGCCGCGCGATCTTCGCGCTGGTGCTGAGCGGCCTGACGATCGGGCTGTGCGTGGCGCTGCTGTTCCTCGAGGAACTGCTCGATGTGAACCTGCAGCAGGTCGCGGCGGCCGCGTTCATGGTCGCGATCGGGCTGCTGATGTTCGCGCTGACGCTGTTCTTGCGCGAAACCCGCCACGCCACCGCGGTGCTGCGGATTCCGGAAACCTATCTGGAGAAGGAGCGGAAGCTTTAGTGCGCCTGCCTTGCCTTCTGGGCGCCGCCGTCCTCGCGCTGAGCGGGTGCCAGGCCCAGGAAGAGGCATCCCCGGCGACCGAGGATGCCTTTGGCGACGCGTTGGAGCGGATGCGGCACACGCCGCTGGAGAGCGAGATCGCGATCAACGACGAATACGCGATCGTCGCCGTCTTCCCGGCGGGCAGCCCGGTCTGCACCTCGGACTCGGGCGGTCACATTCACGGCTTTCACCAGCGGTTGCAGAGCGACTGTACGAAGGAGGCGCCGGGCGTCCGTGCCGACCGGGCGATATCGATCTGGGTTGACTACAACGCGGCCGAGCATTCACGCAGGGAGGCAGCGGCCTTCTATTGCCCTGACGCGTCCGCGCGAGGTGTGATCGACACCACCGTTCCACCCGGTGCGGGTTGGACCGTTTCCTGCCGCGAACTCCGGGAGGATGGTCAGGAGAAGGTCGTTGTCGCGTTCTTCTCAAGAGAGCGTGAAAAGGATCGCGGTTTCGGTCGTGATCGGATCGAGTTTCTCTACACCGTTCGATTAGCGACCGACGCCGCTCACCGGGCTGCCGACATGGCGACGTTTAGGGATTTCCTGGGCCGACTCGAGCTGGCCGGCACGAAACTCGAAGTCGCCAGCTAGCTCCCCGGGAGCAGAAGCTTCTCGCCCTGCTGGCGTAGTGCGCCTTCGATGATCGGCTTGATGAAGCCGAGCGCGGGCGGGACGTCGACGACGAACACGATCTGGCGCTCCTCGATATCGACATGCGCGTTGATCGACTGGCCCATGGCGGTGACGGTCAACGTCATCCGGTCCTCGCTCGGCCAGCCGGTGACGACTTCGGCCATGCCGCCGGGAATGTTCTCGCCGATGAGATGACCGCGCGTGCGCAGCCGCTCGCGCACCGTCTCCCTGCCGAGCGAGTGGGGGATGGCGACTTCCATCAGTGCTCCTGTTTGTCTCTGTCGGGGAGGCGATTGAGCTGCTCGAGCGGATCGGGCGCCGGCAGGGCTTCGGGCTCGCCTTCCGCGCCGTAGCGGTAATCGAGGTAGCGAGTGCGGATCGCGAGGTCGTCGAGCGCGCCGTCGGCTAGCTGACGGGTCACGTGATCGATCTCCCTGCTGATCTTGCCGAGGCTTTCGACCAGCTGCCCGTCGGGCGTGCCGCCGGCGCGTTCCTCGCGCCGCAAGTGCGCCGGAATCTTGCGGTAGGCGTCGATCATCCCGGGCAGCGTCTCGCCGACGAGCTTGCGGGTCTCGACCGCCGCCGGATGAAGCGGATCGACATGCTCGAGTTGGAGTCCAAGCGCGTCGAGCTGGACGCCGATCTGGTCGACCAGCGTCACCGCGGGTGGCGGCAGCGCGGGGCGCTGGTGTTCGAGCCACAGCTCGGTGCGAGAGACCATGTGGCGCACGTCGCCGGTATTGAGATCGCTGCGCTTCGGAATCCGCACCTTGGGATAGTTCGAGAACAGGATCGTCGCCGCGACTACCGCTAAGAAAGCGATCATGACCCCGGTGAAGCCAATTCCGTCGAGCACCAGCCCGGCCACCATGGCGGCAAGCACGATGCCGAGCAGAGAGACGCCGATCAGCTTGATCCGCTTCATCAGGTTACGCTGCTTGAGCTCGGCGGAGCCCTTGCCGATCGACACCGCACGGCGGTGACGCCCGCCGGCACGGTTGTCGCGCAAGAGGGCGCGGCCCTCTTCGAACGCCCGTTCGCTTTCCCGGGACAGGTCGCGCGCCATTAAAGCTGGTCCTGCCTGGATCGAAACTCCCCTCCCCGGCGGGGAGGGGTCGGGGGTGGGGGAGCGAGACCGATAGGCCTCGCGCCGGCGTTGGCGCCGAGTACCCCCACGCCGACCCTCGCCCTCAAGGCGGAGGGGGTTCTGCGATTCAATTTGATGTGGGTGAGCACCGGAACGATCAATCAGCCGTCAGCAGAGACGGCTCCTGCGCCGCCTTCGACGCCTGGGCCTGGCCTTCGGCGCGGGCGATGTAGCCTTTCGACTTCTCCACCTCGGTCGAAAGCACGTCGACGGTCTGCTTCATGTTGGCGAGCGCCTTGACCTTGAAGGTGTCGACCGCGTCCATCGTGTCGTAGATGTTCTGGAACGCGCGCTGCAGCGTCTCCATCGGGATCGTGCTCGAGGCCGCCTGCTCGTGGATCTTGGCGGTGTTCTCGCGCAGCAGCTTGCCGGTCGAATCGATGATCCCCGCGGTGGTCTCGTTGAGCGAGGTGATCTGCTGCAGCACGAGCCGCTGGTTGGTCATCGCCTGCGCCACGGTCACCGCGGTGCGCAGCGCGCCGACGGTGGTCGTGCTGGCGCGGTCGACGCCTTTGACCAGCTCGACGTTGTTCTTCTTGACCAGGTCGAGCGCGAGGTAGCCCTGCACGCTGACCGCCATCTGGGTGAGCAGGTCCTGGGTCCGCTGGCGGACGTAGAACAGCGCGGACTCGCGGATCGCCTTGGCCTTGGCCGGATCGGTCGCATCGAGGTTCGCGGCCTCTTCCTCGAGCCGGTCGTCGAGCGTCTTGGCGATGTGGACCATCTGCTCGAGCTTGCCCATGGCCTCCCACAGCTTCTGGCGCTCGACGTCGATCGCGGCGTTGTCCATCAACAGCTCGTCCTTGCCGCTGGCGAGGCGGGCGAGGATCGCCTGGATGTGGCCCTGCGCCGAGGTGTAGCTGTCGAAGTAGCGCTTGAGAGAATTGCCGAACGGGATAATCCCGAACAGCTTGCGCCCGCTCATCTTGCCCTTGCGGCCGGGATCGAGGTCCTCGACCGTGCGGCGCAGTTCGGCGAGATCGCGGCCGACGCCCGATTCCTGGTCCATCGCGCGCACCGGGCGGTCGAGGAAGCGGTTCGACATGCCGGCCGCGACGGTGATTTCCTTGCGGCCCATGCTGGTGATCTGGTCGACCTTCTTGCCGAAATCGGGCGACTGCGCGTCGAGCGCGACCAGTTCGGCGACGAAACCGTCGACTTTCTCCTCGAGCGCCGACTTCTTCTCGGCATCGACCGGGACCAGGCCGGCGGCCTTGTTGGGCACGACCATCGGCACCGGATCGGGCGGGGTCAGCTCGAGGTCCGGAGCCGTCTTGGTCTTGGTCGTGGTCTCGTTGGTCGTGGCCATTCGCTCATCCCCTTCCGGCAAGCATCACTGTATTAAGCAGGCAAGACACGCTGTTCAAGGCCGGCATCCCGGACGGCCTGAACGTGCCGCAACGCGGCCGCGAGCGAAAGGGCTAATCAGGCGAGGATGCCGGCGACCGAGTGAACTTCGGCGGCCTGAGTGGCGAGCGTATTGGCGAACAGCAGAGCCGAGATGGCAAGCGCGCCGATGGCGGCGAAAGCGTGCTGGGCGTAGTTCGAAAAGAGCGTCATGTTCATTCCCCTTGTCTCGTTCGGGCGGGACATCCGCCGATGCGAGATGCTCTGCAGGAGCCGTGCCAGTTTGAGAAAACGGCGGAATTGCGTGCTTTCTCCAATCAGGGCGCGCGGAATCGGAAAGTACTGCGCCTCAAGTTGGGTTTTTTCACCAACCATAGGCAGAGCGATTTCGGGCGGGGTGCGGCTTTCGCCCGGTCCGCTGGATTTGATGGCCAAGCCCTCAGATTGAATGGCTCGATCTAACGCTAGAACTCGACCTTAGCGCGGCTGAGCTTGCGCATCGGTGCCAATCGCAAGACGATGCCATTTTGACGGGGGGCGATGATTCGCTACTTGATGACGCTCTAAGCCGCTAGCTGGAACGGCTCGATCTCGCCCGAGAGGTAGAGCCGTTTCGCCTTGGCCCGGCTCAGCTTGCCCGAACTGGTGCGTGGCAGCGTTCGCGGCGGAACCAGCTCGACGACGCAGTTCATGCCGGTGATCGAGCGCACCTTGTCGCGGATCGTGTCGCGCAGGCGGACGCGTTCCTCGGGATCGGAGACGCGGCAGTGGACCAGCACTGCGGCGGTTTCCTCGCCGTTGTCGGTCTCGACCGCGAAAGCGGCGATGTCGCCGTGGTTGAAGCCCGGCAACTGCTCCACCGCCCACTCGATGTCCTGCGGCCAGTGATTCTTGCCGTTGATGATGATCATGTCCTTCGCCCGGCCGACGATGAACAGGTAACCGTCGGCCATGTAGCCCATGTCGCCGGTGTCGAGCCAACCTCCGACCAGGCATTCGTCGGTCGCTTCGGGGTTGCGAAAGTACGAATGCATCACGCTCGGCCCGCGGCACCAGACTTTGCCGATCTGGTGGTCTTTCTTCGCTTTGCCGTTTTCGCCTCGGATCTCGACTTCCATGTCGGGAAGCGGCTTGCCGCAGTTGACGATCGCGCGGTAGCGCGCGGGACGCGACAAGTCGCGCTTGGTGCCTGACAGGCGCTCTTCCTCGACGAGCTCGACGCGGATCCCTTCGCCGGGCGGCATCACCGTGACCGCCAGCGTCGCTTCGGCAAGGCCGTAGCTGGGCGTGAACGCGCTTGCCTTGAAGCCGGCTTCGGCAAAGGCATTGACGAAGTTCTGCATCACGTCGGGCCGGATCATGTCGGCGCCGTTCCCGGCCAGCCGCCAGCGCGACAGGTCGAAGCGCTCGGCCACGCTCGACTGGCTCGAGATGCGGCGCGCGCAGATGTCGTATCCGAAGGTGGGCGAGTAGGAGAGCGAAGAGCCCTCGTTGCGGCTGATCAGGTCGAGCCAGGCGAGCGGGCGGCGGGCGAAGTGCTCGGTCTTCAGGTAATCGGCCGAGACCTGGTTGGCGATCAGCGACAGCAGGCAGCCGACCAGGCCCATGTCGTGATACCACGGCAGCCAGCTGATGCCCCGGTCGCCTTCGCCGATGTCCATCGTCGCGGCGTGGCCGTAGAGATTGTGCAGCAGCGCGCGATGGGTGACGGCGACGCCGGTCGGGAAGCGGGTCGAACCGGACGAGTACTGCAGGTAGCAGATATCGTCGGGCTCCGCTTCGGGAAGCGCGACTTCGGTCGCTTCTCGCTCGGCGAAGCTCTCCCAGTCGGCGCCTTGGCAGCCCTGCCGGGCGGCCGCGGCGGATGCCATCTCGGCAATTTCGGCGGGATGGAGCAGCAGCTTGGGATCGGCGCTTTCGAGCTGCACGCCGAGCTGCTCGATATAGTTCTCCTTGCCGCCGAAGGTGGTCGGCAGCGGCAGCGGCACCGGCCAGGCCCCGGCATAGATCGCACCGCAGAACAGCGCTGCGAACTCCGGCCCGGTCTCCGCGATCAGCGCGACGCGGTCGCCCTTGGTGATGCCGGCGGCGACCAGCCGATAGGCCATGTCGAGCGCATCGGCGCGCAGTTGGGAATACGGATAGACCCGTTCCAGCACGCCGCGCGCGTCGTGGAAATTGAGGCCCTTGGCGCTCCTCGCCGCATAGTCCACCGCCTCGGTGAACGTCGCAAAGTCCGCGCGGCGGCGCGGCAGCGGGCAATCGTTGGGAGTAGGTACGAGTTCGGTCATCGTCTGAGTGGCAATCCCGTCTATGCGCTCTTGCGGCGCTTCCCCTGTTGCGCGGGGCACTAGCACCGAACGGCCCCACCACAAACTTTACCCATTTGGCAATGACTGTGGCACGAATAAGGCCATGGTCCGCGAACGACAAGCGAGTAGGACGAACCTTGGGCGCCAGCACCGCGAGCCGAAGCCGCTCGACGCGGCGCGCCTGGACGAGCTTGCCTTAACCTACGTTGCACGGTTCGCGACCACTGCGTCGAAACTGGAACGCTATCTCAAGCGCAAGGTTCGCGAACGAGGCTGGGCGGGCGAGCGCGAACCGGACTTGCCCACACTGGTCGGCCGCTACGTCGAGCTCGGCTATGTCGATGACGCCGCCTATGCGCGAGCCAAGAGCGGCAGCCTGCTGCGACGCGGCTATGGCCCGCGCCGGGTGCACGAGGCGCTCGGCGAAGCGGGCATCGACGAGGCGATTCGCGAGGAAGTACGACCGGACGAGGGAGCGGAACGCCGTGCTGCGCTCGCGATGGCCCGCAAGCGAGGTTTCGGTCCCTTCGGCCGCCCGAGCGATCATGGGCCGCTCGATCGCGAACGGCGCCAGAAGCAGATCGCGGCGATGCTGCGCGCAGGCCACCCGCTCGACAGCGCGCGCGAAATGGTCGATGCCGCAAGCGAGGAAGCGGCGGAGCGATGGGCCGCCGAATGCGACGACGAGGAAAGCTGAGCTCATGCGTTCTATGTTGCTGCCTGTGCTTCTGGTGCTTCCCGCGTGCTCGCCGCAAGCGGCCGAGCAGGCGCCGGCTGCCGCGACCCAACCCACGGTTCACCCGGAATCCGGGCTCGAGGTCATTCCGCTGACCGTGACCTCGCTCGGCAAGACGCACCGCTTTCGCGTCGAAGTGGCGCGCACTCCGCAGGAGCAGGCGCGCGGGCTGATGTTCCGTACCGCCATGGGCCCGAACGAGGGCATGCTGTTCCCGTACGACCAGCCGCGCGTGCTCAGCTTCTGGATGAAGAACACGGTGCTCTCGCTCGACCTGATCTTCATCGGGCCCGATCGGCGAGTGGTCAACGTCGCGGCCAATGCCGTGCCCTATTCGGAAGCGAGCATCGTGTCCGAAGCGCCCGCGATCGCCACGCTCGAGCTCAACGCCGGGAGGGCCGCGGAACTCGGCATCGTCGCGGGCGCGCGAGTCGACTGGTAAGCTTGCGCCCGAGGGTGCGAAGCGGCTAACGCGCCCCGCATGGGAATCCTCATGAAGCTTTTCACCTGGTGGGACGGCGCGACCATCGGCACGTCGCTGTTCAGCGCGCTCAACGGTGAGCAGGTCGGTACCGACGCCGCGGGCAACAAGTACTATCGCTCGAACAAGAAAACGGTCGAGGGACGCGAGCGGCGCTGGGTGATCTACAATGGCGCCAACGACGCCAGCCGCGTGTCCGCGGAATGGCATGGCTGGCTGCACGGATCGTTCGACGCGCTGCCCGAAAGCCAACTGCCCCCGCCGAAGATCTGGGAAGCCGATTACACTCCCAACCCCACCGGCACCGCAGCCGCCTATCGCCCGCAGGGCGCGCTCGAGCGTGGCGGCAAGCGTGCGCGGGCGACGGGCGACTACGAAGCGTGGACGCCCGACGCGTGAGATTGCCCGCCGCTTCGGCCACCTCGGCGCTGATTCTGTTGCTGTCCGCATGCAACCGTGACGCGCCCGAACCCGAGCCCGAAGCGACGGAAGTCCCCGAGGAATTCGCCCGCCCCGGCCAACCGATCTCGGCGCAGGGCGCGATCGGCACGCCGATGGAGGACCGTGTCGCGGTGCTCGGCTTGCTCAACAAGCGCAACAACATCACCCGCGACCTCGAGATGAAGCCCGGCGAGACGCGCCGCGTCGGCGACGTGATCGTGCGCCTCTCGGCTTGCGAGCGCACCGCACCGTGGGAGGAGCCGCCCGAAACGGGCGCGTTCGTCCAGGTCATCGTTCTGACTCGCCCCGATGCCGATTCGGCGCCGGAATGGCGGCGATTCTTCTCCGGCTGGCTGTTCAAGAGCTCGCCGAGCCTGAATGTCGTCGAGCATCCGATCTACGACGTCTGGGTCAAGGACTGCAGGATGAGCTTCCCGGGCGAGGAAGCACCCGCGTCCGGCGACGAGGAAGAGGACGAGGCGCCGCCTCCCGCGGCCACGCCATCGCCCTCGCCGACGCCGGCAGCGACCGCGCCGGCGGGCCCCAGCAACGAGGCATAGGCTTCGGGCAGGCTCGGCGCCGGTCCCGCCGCGACCGCCTCGGCCAGCCGCTCGAGATACTTGTCCCTGCTAATCGGCGCCGCGCCGAGCGAGGCGAGGTGCTCAGTCATGAACTGACAGTCGAGCAGACGGTAGTCTGCATGCCTGAGCAGCCCGACCAACCAGGCGAGCGCCACTTTCGAGGCATCGGCCGTGTGGCTGAACATGCTTTCGCCGCAGAAGGCGCGGTCGAAACCGACGCCGTAGAGGCCGCCGACGAGCTCCCCGTCGCGCCAGCATTCGAGCGAATGGGCATGTCCGGCCATGTGCAGCGCGCGATAGCTCGCGGCGATGCGCTCGCTGATCCAGCTTTCCGGGTGGCCCGGCCGCGGCGCCGCGCAGGCCGCTATGACGCCGGCGAAGTCGGTGTTGCAGGTCACCTGGAAGCGGTCCTGCCGGATCGCCTTGGCGAGCGAGCGCGACAGATGGAACTCGTCGAGCGGGATCACCGCCCGCTCGCGCGGCTCGACCCAGTAGATATCCTCGTCGTCGCGGCTGTCGGCCATCGGAAAGATGCCGCTACGGTATGCCATCAGCAGCAGCTCGGCGGGAATCAGCTTCGGCCCGGGTGCGTGCATGGGTGTTGTCTAGCAGAAATCCGTCGTCCCGACGCAAGCCGGGATGTCGTGCCTCGCATTCTGATCCCGTCCGCATGAGTCTCCGGCTTGCGCCGGGACGACGATGGCTTGATATCGCCAGCGCTTGCCCTTAGAGGCGCGTCCGCCTGCAGGAGTGTAGCTCAGCTGGTAGAGCATCGGTCTCCAAAACCGAGGGCCGGGGGTTCGAATCCCTCCACTCCTGCCAGACTCGCCGAAGCGAAAAAATTTCCCGAATCCGGGAACTCTCGCACAACTGCGTGGCTGCTGTTGTCCCGATCCCACACAGCGCGGCGTTTCGCTCGCCAGCCGGGAACCGCTGCGCCAGACCGGTCATTGAACGCGCCAGACGGGTTCGATCGAGGAGCAATCTCATGGCGAGCCAGACTTATCACAGCAGCCGCCCCGACCGCTGGACCATGCCGCGCCCCTACCGCGACGCGAGCTTGCGCTACATGATGCACGGTCCGATCCAGCCGATGGAGGAGCCGAGCTTCCTGGCGAGGCTGTTCGGCGCCCGCTAACGGCCGGAGGATCGCCCGGCCAGAGCGGAACGACTGCCGATCAGGACTCCGCCGAGCAGCACCCAGGACAGGACGTCGAATATCCCGTCCTCGAGGAGCGCGCTCAGGAGGCCGGCAACGCTGACCCCTGCCAGCAGCGCGGGCACGCGATAGGCGCGCCACAAGCCCGAACGGCGCCCGCTCATGCCGCAGCTCGCCCGAGTTGGCCGGCTTCCAGTATCTCGCTCACCCGTTGGTCCGTGGAGCCGCGCGTCCGGCGCAGCCAGAGATAGAGTCCGCTGCCGAGCACGACGATCGTGGCGAGGTCGAGAAGCGCCCAGATGATCTTGAGCGGAAGCCCGCCGTAATCCCCGAAGTGACGCGGCTGCGACAGCAGCAGCGCGACGATGTACCACGGGACTTCCGGCTCGGCCGTCACCTCGCCGGTTGCGGCGTCGACCAGCACCGGCCTGGTCAGCCGTTCGGTAAGGGGCGTCTCGCCGTGCATGAACACGCCGAGATGGTGGTCGCCGCTGTAGCCGGTGCCCGGATAGCTGACGAAGGCCGGCGTCATGCCCGGCGACCGCGCCCGCGCGGCGTCGACGGCGGCGTCGAGCGAAGCGAAGCGTTCGGGCCGGGGCGCGCCGGCATAGCGAGCGCTGAACTCGGCAACCGCCTCGGCCTGCCAGGCGGCGAGCAGCGGAGCGGCGAGCGTGTTGACCGCACCCGTCGTCCCGACGACGAGGGCCCAGGCGAGCGTCACCGCGCCGAGCAGGTTGTGCATGTCGAGCCACTTGAGGCGGACGCTGCCTTGCCGACGCACCGTGCCGAACGCGAGCTTGCGCATGAACGGGCCGTAGATGACGATCCCCGAAACGAGCGCCGCCACGAACAGCAGCGTCATGGCGCCGAGAAACAGCGTCGCGCCCAGGCCCAGGAACATGTCGGTGTGGAGGCGGTAGATGAACATCATCACCCCGGAATCGAGCGTCTCGCCGCCGAGCTCCTCGCCGGTATAGGCATCGAAGTACGCGACTTTCATGTCCTCTACCGCCGCATCCGGGCGCGCGCCTGTGTTCACGTAGACGAGCGGCTCCGCATCATCCCAGCCGAGAAACAGCGGCACGTCCCCCGGATGGCGCGCGAGCGCCTTGGCGACGATGTCGTCGAGGCTGGCCGGCCGCGCCCCCTCCACCACCGGCGCGGGCTCCCGCACGTCGGTGATCGCATGGTCGATCTCGTGCCAGAAGATCAGCGGCAGGCCGGTGACGCACAGCAGCAGCAGGAAGGCCGTGCAGATCAGGCTGGTCCACTTGTGGACCAGGTACCAGGCTTTGACCGTGCCGCGCGTCATCGTCCGTTTCCCTAGAACCGGTAGCCGAGCGTGGCGATCACCGACCGGCCGTTGCCGGTGAAGCAATCGCCGAACGAGCGGCACGGCGCGTAGTAGTCCTTGTCGAGAAGGTTGGCGGCGCTGATCGCCAGCCGCCAATGCTCGCGGTAATCGAGCTCGACCAGGGCGTCGAGCAGGGTGTAGCCGGGCGTACGGATCGTCGGCAGGCCGAACACGCCGATCGAACGGGTCGGCCCGACGTAGCGCACGCCGCCGCCGAACCTCAGGTTGGCGACGGGCGAGAGCGGGAAGGTCCGCGCCGCCCAGGCCGAGGCGAGGTGCCGCGGCGTGTCGCTCAGCTGCTCGCCGATTTCCTCGGCATAGCTGCTCTCCCTCACGGTCGCCTCGATGTAGCTGTAGGCCGCGGTAAGAGTGAGATCACCGGGCAGCACGTAGCTGCCTTCGATCTCGACGCCTCGCGACTTGATCCGTCCGGTCTGGATCACGTTGACCGGATTTTCGGGATCGTTGATCGGGCGATTGGTTTCCTCGATGTCGAACAGGCTGGCGGTAACGAGCACCGCGCGGCGCGGCTGCCACTTGAAGCCGGCCTCGTACTGGCGGCCGCGCTGCGGCACGAACGCCTCGCCGCCGAAATCGAGTCCTGCCACCGGCAGGAACGCCTCGGAATAGCTGACGTAGGGCGAAAGGCCCCAGCCGATCTCGCCGATCAGGCCGGCGCGAAAGGTGGTGGCCTGATCGATCTGGGCGTCGAGGCCCTCGGTCTTGGAGCGGGCCCGGTCGCGCCGCGCCCCGACGACCAGGCTGATCCGGTCGGCGTAGCGGATCTGGTTCTGGACGTAGAAGCCGAGCTGGGTGTTGCGCTGTTCGGGATCGTCGGCCAGCGGAACGGGCATGACCCCGGTCGAGACTGGATCGTAGATGTCGATCGGGGTGGTAACGCCGCTGCCGCTTTGCGAGCGCTGGCGATAGTCGCTGTAATCGACACCGGCGAGCAGCACGTGCTCGAACGGTCCGGTCGCGAAGCGCAGCTCGAGGTTGCTGTCGGACGTGAGCGCGCCGATGTCCTGCTTCGTGCCGTAGATGAAGCGGTCCACCACCCGGTCGTCCGCGTCGATGAACGGGTCGAGCGGGTTGGCGTAGACCGCCGGGTAGAGCTGCTGGAAGTCGGCGTGGCTGTCGAGGTAGCGCAGGCTGGTGCGCAGTGCCACCGCGTCCGAGAACCGGTGCTCCGCGAGCAGAGTGCCGACGTACTGCGTCGCGCGCAGGAAGTCCTGCTCGGGATCGCCGAGGAAGGTCGAGGTGTCGAGCCGTTCGCCCTTCGGCGCGAGGATCGTGGCGGCGATCGGCAGGAACTGTTGTGTCGAGGCGCCGCGGTCGCGCTGCCAGGTGCCGATCAGGGTCACCGAGGTGTCGGGTCCGGGCCGCCACGCCAGCGAGGGGTTGATGACGACGCGATCGTCGTCGACGAAATCGGTCTGCGTGCCCGCCTCGCGGATCAGCGCGACCAGCCGGCCCGCCACCGTGTCCGCGGCATCGAGACTGCCGCCGACGTCGATCTGCCCCTGCAGCCGGTCGAAGCTGCCGTACTGGACGGCCGCTTCGCCGGTCGGCTCGCCGGGCTGCGGGCGCTTGCTCACCATGTTGACGATGCCGCCGTTGGCGCCCTGGCCGTAAAGCACCGAGGACGGGCCGCGCAGGATCTCGATCCGGTCGAGCGTCTCCACCGCCACGCGGGGCATGACCGAATAGTTGAAGATGCGGCGCATGCCGTCGAGGTATTCGACCGGGTTGAGGCCGCGGATGGCGCTGGTGTCGCCCCGCGAATCGAGCCCGTAGGCCTCGGCCGTCACGCCGGCGGAGTAGCGCAATGTTTCCTGTACGTTGCGCGCGCCGCGCTCGAGGAACAGCTCGTCCGGCACCACGCTGATCGCTTGCGGAGTTTCGACCAGCGGGGTGTCGGTCTTGGTCGCGGTGACCGCACTGGCGGTGACGGTGATTTCGGTATCGTCGGCGGGATATGCGGGATCCGCCGTCTGGGCCGCCACGGCCGTGGGGAAGAACAGCAGCCCAGCCGAACCCACGCAGAACGACAAACAGCGAACCATCGAACGACCCCTATTGAGAATGGTTCGCGGCCGTAGAAGTAATGAGAGCGATTCGCAATAGCAGGGTCCGGTGGGCGCGGAATGCGGTGGGAACCCGCATTCCGCTTACCCTTGCCAAGCCTCCCCCTCGTCGCTAAATCCCGCGGCGACTTCCGACATCGGAGCCTGCCTGCCCCTCCCGGACCTAGACCGGGGCGGCGGTAAGCCTATGGCGGAAGGCGCCAACGAGGCACATCAACAAGGCGCATCAACAAGGCTCGAGGGCACACAGCATGGCCAAGACCAGTCCCGGCGAATTCATCAACCAGGTCAAGGCGGAAGCCGGCAAGGTGGTATGGCCGACCTGGCCGGAAACCTACCGCACCGCGATCTTCGTCGCGATCATGATGACGATCCTGGCGGTGTTCTTCCTCGGCGTCGACCAGCTGTTCGGCTGGATGATGCGCATGCTCCTCGATCTGGCCTGACGCTCGCAACGAATTCGACTGAGAGACACGACACAATGGCCCGCTGGTACATCATCCACGCCTATTCCGGCTTCGAGAACAAGGTCCGCGATTCGATCATCGCCGAGGCCGAGCGGCTCGGGCTTTCCGACGGGGTCGAGGCGGTCGAGGTGCCGACCGAGACCGTCACCGAGGTCAAGCGCGGCAAGAAGGTCCAGGTCGAGCGCAAATTCATGCCCGGCTACGTGCTCGCCAAGCTCAACCTGACGGACGACGTCTACCACCTGGTCAAGAACACCCCGAAGGTGACCGGCTTCCTCGGCGCGGGCAGCAAGCCGCAGCCGATCTCCGAGCGCGAGGCCGCGCGCTACTTCGGCGGCGTCGCCGAAGCCAAGGCGGCGCCCAAGCACCAGGTCAGCATCGATTACGAGATCGGCGACCAGGTCAAGGTGCTCGACGGCCCGTTCGCGAGCTTCAACGGCGTGGTCGAGGAGCTCGACTTCGACAAGAACAAGGTCAAGGTCTCGGTGTCGATCTTCGGTCGCGCGACGCCGGTGGAGCTTGATTTCGAGCAGGTGGAGCTGGTTAAGTAGTCACCAGTTCCATCCCCGTGCAGCGCACGGCGATGATCGAAGGCGAAGGCGAAGGCGATCGAGTCGTTCGCTTTTGGAACAACGACTTGCTCGGTAACGCGGACGGGTGTGCTCGTGTCCTGCTGTCGGCGCTTGCGGCGCGCTCACCCCCATCCAACTCCGGCTAGGCACCCCGGAGAAGGCCGGGGTCCCAAGCCTCCATATCGTAGGCCTTCGGCCAGCTTCGCTTCCCCCCATCAAGGGGGAAGAGCCAATCACTCTGTCACGGTGCTCCCGAGTGGGTGTATCATGTTCTAGATGCTTGCAGGCGGTCGAGCAGATCGAGCAATTGGCGAAGTTCCTCGGCAGAAAGCGCATCTCCCACAAAGCTGCGTTCGACTTCGGCGGCGACGGTGGCCAGATGCTCGTAATGCCGTTTGCCGGCGGCGGTCAGACGCAAGGAGCGCGAGCGGCTGTCCGATGGCGACTTCCGTCGCGAGACCCAGCCGCGGATTTCGAGCAGGTTTATCAGCGTCGTAACCTGCGCCGCGTCGGTCGTCAGCGCCGCCGCAAGCGCGGTCGGCGTCACGCCCGGATTACGCGCGATCAGGGATAATACCCCGAGGTGGTTGAGGTGGAACTCGGTTCCCGCCGCGGCCCGCATGAAATGCCGTTTATAAGCGAGCTGCAGCCGCCGCAGGGTGAAGCCCAGAACATGCGGAAGTGAGCCCACCTGGACGTCACTCGCGGCAGCCGATGGAACCGTCGCCGCGTTCGCGGCCGTTGGACGGGCGTCGGTCATCTGTGGTCGAGCTCCCGGATTGTGAAGTGGTTGCGCTGGCACCATTCGCAAAAAGTTTAGTTGATCAAGTAAAATATCTGTGATGAGAATGCGTTCATCATCGCGAAAAAACGCGCCAGCGCGGGCGCGGTGGTCGACGGAGCGCGGCTTGGGGGAGGACCGGTGAGATCGTTCGAGAGCAAAGGTGCGATCAAGATCGGGTTTTGCCTCGCGCTCGCGGCCCCGATGTTAGCCGTCGCGCAACCAGCGGCCTGCGATGCCGCCTGCCTTGAGGAAATCGCGCGGGATTACCGCGCCGCTTATACGGCCCACGACCCTGCGCGGGCGCCGTTTGCGGCCGAAGTCCGCTTCACCGAGAACAACGTCGAGATGCCGTTTCCCGACGGAACTTGGGACACGGTGACCGAAGAGGTGGGGCCGGCGCTCACGCTTTCTGATCCGGAGAGCGGCACGATCGGCATCTTTACCGCGATCCGGCAACGCGAAGTTCCCGGTTTTCTCGCGATCCGCCTCAAGGTCGAGCAGGGCAAGATCACAGAGGCCGAGCACGTGATCTCCACCCGGCGCAATCTCAGCAGCCCGCCGACGCCGATCGGCGAGATCGAGAAGTACGTGCACGATCCGGCAATTAGCGAGATCGTGCCACCGGATGATCGGGCCGGACGCGATGCGCTGATCGCTCATGCCAATGGGTACTTCGACACGCTTCAGCGCAACGACGGCGAAATCCGCGGAACCTGCTTCCGCGACGACGCGACGCGCCGTGAGAACGGCATGCTGTTCGAGGATATCAAGGGCGGCTTCCAGTCCGGCCGTTACGCCTTCAACGACCGGGTCCGGCGCGAGATAGTCGTTATCGACGAGGCGCGGCAGGTGGCGATGGCGCGGGGGTTCATCGACCACAAGGGCGTGCTCGACGAATACTCGCTGACCGACGGCACTCGGACCAAGTCGCTCTTCCAGGAGCCGCAGAGCTGGGGCCTGCTGGAAATGTTCAAGATCAAGGACGGCTGCATCGCCGCCGTCGTCGCGACGTTTTACCAAGCGCCCTATTATCAGCGGTCGCCATGGACCGAAGGCGCGGACCGATGAGCATGGGGAGGCGCGAATTCATGGGCGCAGCGGTCGGCACGATAGTCGCCACCGGATCCGCCACCGCCGCACCTGCGCAAACTCCTGGAGGCGCCGCCGGTCAACCCGTCAATCCAATGGCGGCAGCGGCTTCGAACCGGCCCTTCCAGGCTCCGCTGCGGTTCAATGCCAGCATCGACGATTGTGAGGTCGTCGGGCGGATTCCGGACGATATCGACGGGGCCTTCTACCGGGTCGGCGGCGAGTTCTTCTATCCGCCCAAGTTCGCCGACGACGCGATCCTGAGCGCCGACGGCTACATCAGCATGTTCCGCATCCAGAACGGCCGTGTCGACTTCAAGGGCCGGTGGATCGAGACCGAGCGCTTGCGGAACCTGCGGCAGGCGGGCCGCCAGCTCTATGGCTATTACCGCAACCCGTTCACAGACGATCGCTCCGTCCGCGACCCCGCCAATCCGCAGCGGCGCACAGTCGCGAACACCGCGCCCGTGGTCCATGGCGGCAAACTGTTCGCGCTCAAGGAGGATGGGCTCCCCCACCGGATCGACCCCAACACGCTCGAGACGATCGGCCCGTGGGACTTCAACGGCGACTGGAAGAGCCAGACCTTCACCGCGCATCCCAAGCTCGATCCCGTGTCCGGCGACATGATGGCCTACGGTTACGAGGCGGACGGCTTGGCCAGCGACGCGCTGTGGATCTACCGCATCGGCAGCGATGGCGCCGTCAAGCAGGAGGTCCGCACCCGCGTCCCCTACGTCAGCATCATGCACGACATGGCGATCACGCAGAAGCATCTCGTCTTCCCCTTCGCCGGCTACGTCACGAGCATCGACCGGCTGAGCAACGGCCAGATCCACTGGGGTTGGGACAAGTCCCAATCGAGCTATATCGGCGTGCTGCCACGCGACGGCGATGCGAAGGACATGCGCTGGTTCAAAGGACCCTTGCGCTGCATGATGCACACCTTCAATGCCCACGACGAGGGCGGCAAGGTCGTGCTCTACGCGCCGTTCTACGACGGCAACTTCTTCTCCTTCTTCCCCAACGTCGACGGCTCGCCGTTCCAGCCGGAGCTGGTGCGCGCGTTCGTCCGCAAGATCACGCTCGACCTGTCGTCACGCGACGGCGGCTGGACCGAAGAGATTCTCTGGCCGACCAATATTTCGGACCTCGGCAAGGTGGATCCGCGAGTGCTCAGCCTCGAGACCCGCTATCTCTACACTTCGTTCGCCGATGCCGAGGCGCCGTTCGATCGCGATCGGGCGCGAGGGGTCACCCGCACGCCCACGAACAGCTATGCCCGGTTCGATCTGCGCACCGG
This sequence comes from uncultured bacterium, assembly GCA_965977975.1. GTDB lineage: Bacteria > Pseudomonadota > Alphaproteobacteria > Sphingomonadales > Sphingomonadaceae > Croceibacterium_A. The sequence goes on along the minus strand of CBHCZH010000014.1, from coordinate 5,808 downwards.
GGAGCTGCAGAAGTACTTCGCCGGCTCCACTCATGGCTTGCAGGAAGTCACCTTCGTTCCGCGCAAGGGCGGCGATGAAGGCGACGGATACCTGATAGGCGTCGCGAGCAATTATGCCGAGGGGCGCTCGGAGCTCGTGATCGCCGACGCCCAGCGTATGGGCGAAGGCGACATCGCCCGCGTGATCATGCCGTTCAAGCTCAGCAGCCAGGTCCACGGCGTATGGGCATCTGCCCACGAGCTGCCGCTTACCTGAGGGGAGGGAGACGATGAAGTTTCGCGACGCACTGGTCGTAGCCGCTGCCCTTGCCTGCGCCTCCGTGTCCGCGCCGACGGCGGCGCAGCAACACAGCTACGCCGAGGACCGGGCGCTGATCGAGAACCTGTCCAACCGGTACATGGTCGCAGTCGATGCCGGCGACATCGAGACGGTCATGGACACCTGGACGGACGACGGCGTGCTCGAGTGGGTCTTCGGAGTCGAGCACGGCAAAGACGAGATCCGCGAGGCGATGAGCCGCTTCGGCGGCGCGGCGGTGATGGGCACTTTGCCTGCCGACGCGACCGAGCGGCAGCGGATGCGGCACCAGATCGTCAATCATGTCATCAATGTCGATGGCGATACGGCGACGAGCTACGCGTACTGGTTCGCGATGACCAACCGCACTTCGCACGGCCAGGTCGAGCTGTTCTACATGGGGCATTACGAAGACGAGCTCGTCCGTGTCGACGGCGAATGGAAGTTCAAGAAGCGCACGGTGTACAACGAGTCCCGCGACAACAAGGCGCTGGTTTATCCGGGGCTGGGCGAGCGGGATCCAAGACAGAAGCCGACGGACTGAAATTGGCCGATAGCGGTCTGTCCGCTGTTTTCCGATGCGCGTAGAAAGCGGCCGGGTGCTGTCAGTCTAACCGCAACTCCTCTCCGGTCCGCGCAGTTGTCGCCTGAACGGCACGCGTTTAGGCCATAAGAGTCTGCCACTCGGCCAATGCGGCCGAGCGACGGGTCAGCGCCTTCTTCATGAAACTGAGCGCTGCCGCCTTGTCCCTCGTCTTGGTGACGTAGCTCTCGAGCACTTCGCCCTCCTGATCGACCGCTCGCCACATGAACATTCGCTTGCCGTTGATGCGCACAACCATCTCGTCGAGATGCCACACGGAATCTGCATGGCCGCGCCGTCTGCGGATGTTCGCAGCGATCGCCGGACCGAACTTGTTCGCCCAGCAACGAACGGTCTCATACGTCGTATCTATCCCGCGTTCGGCGAGCATCTCCTCGACATCGCGTAGGCTCGTCGTGAAGCGGAAATACAACCACACCGCCAGCCTGATCGTGTCGGGCGGAAACCGGTGGCGCTTGAAGGAAATCGGTTTCATGTTCGTCTCCCCAGCTGGCCAACGGCCGCTACTGGAGACAAGTTAGCGTTAGACTGACAGCACCAACTGGAGAGATCGCGTCACGGGCTTGCCGTTCGCCCAATCCACAACACCGCTTCCAAATACGGCCGATTGTCGCTCCCAGTACGATCAGAATCGTTCGGCTTGCCCAGACAATGCGGCTCGATCTTCGCCCACCGAGGGTCCGTCAAAATGTCTCGCTCCATCTACAGCGTGAATCACATCCGCGCCAAATGGTGAATCCCCACAGGCCCTAGAACCAGAGCTTGGGTTGAAACCCTTTCGGCCGCATCTGGATTCGGGAATTCACCGAGAATCGACCGGATCTCGGGTCGGGATCGAACGCGAAGTCCCGCCCGATGTCGGCGGAGTGAAGCGCATGGGAGGGGTAGAGCACCAGGCGGTTGAAGGCGACCGCGGTCGATGCGATCCGCTCGAACTTTTCCGTGCTGCCGTTGATATAGTCCTGGTTGGTCCACGGCGTCTCGCGCAGCTCCTGCTCGAGCACCGACCGGTAATGGTCATGGCGAAACTCGGGGATGAGCGCGTATCCGGTTCGACGATGCCGGTAAAGCGACGTGCCGGCATAATCCGGGGAACATAGGTAGTGAACCATCGAGAAGTCGTTCGCGGTCGTGCCGTCGATGTGTGGCATGCATTGGACGGGCTTCAGGTCCTGGGGCTTGGTGGTGACCACGCACAGGTAGCTGATCGCGCCATGCAGCTCGAATTCGGGCAGCGCATAGGCCGCGTTGATCGCCTCAGTCAGCCCCTTGCGGAGAACCTCGACATAGGATTTGGGCGCCGGTGTACGCAGTCCCGGATACATGTCGGTCGGCGGGGCGAGAGTGCAGTTCGAGGCCGCATAAGCCACGAGATCGTCGGGTCGATCGACCAGATCGTCGACAATCAGGAGCGGCATCCGTTCGGCGCCGACATGCTCGACGCGAATGCGGAGGTCCGGGTGCGTATCGAGCTTGAGTTCCGACACGCGTCAGCCTTCCTCGGGCTAGTGCCACGAAGGCGAACAACAGATCGCGCGACACATCGAAATTTCGACCTATCCGAGGGGCGCTTGCGCGTTCTGTCGCGCGGCTCGGGACAGAAGCTTCGGCCACAAGCCGAGCGACATCAGATGCGCGTAGGCGAGGCCCGGGATGCCGATATTCCGCAACTTGATGTAGACATCGGTTGGGAGCGCGTTGAGCTTCTGTTCCGAGATGCGGAGGCAATCGTCGATCCTTTGCGGTGGCGACTCGGTTCCGTCGGGGTTCGCGCGCGGCACGGTCAATTCCATGCTTTCGAACAGGTCATGCCGCTCGAGGATGCGAACGAAGTCCCGCGTGCGCCGCGCAAGTTCCTCGAATTGGTTGCAGGCCCGGATCGCATCCGTGGTGAATTGCGAATGCCGGCCCTTTTCGAAGAACGGCATTTCCGGACGATCCGATATGGTTTGCGCTCCGCGATCGATGCAGAGAATCATGCGCCCGGTACCGCCCAGGGGATCTCGCGGTCCGTCGGGGGCCACCGGCAGGAAGGGATAGCGTCGGACGTACGCGGGCAGATAGGCTTCCGGATCCATCGCCCCATCTTGCGCGATGAAGACGTTCATGCCCGGATAGGGAGCCATCAGGGCCAGCGGAGTTTTCGACTGGCTGGCGAACACAATGGGATAGCACAGGGCGGCGTGCTGGAATTCGTCCGCCGTGATCGGCACGGCGTAGGTGTTCGCAAGATAGGCAAAGGGATTTGCGGTCAGCGATACGCCAAGCCCGCCATGATTCTCTTCCGAAAGCGGCTCGAGCTGGCGATAGAAAAGCACGGAGCCGACATGCATGGGCCGCTGATCGGCTGAGCTCACGAGCTCTTTCCCAAGTGAACGTCTCGAATTGCCAGAAGCGATCGAGGCTGCCGGGCAATCGATGCCTGAGCGCGGCAGCGGAGGCGCGCGCGTGCAGCAGCCGTGTTTCCCTGATGTTTCCCCCACGCCGCCCCCGGCATGGCTGCGATCAGCACGGCCGAAAAGGCCGCCATGAGGAACTTTCGCATCGGCTTACTCCTTCGTGATGGGCCTCACAAAACAGGGGGGACAAGGCACGGGAAAGGGTCATTCGGACGGTTCCCCGGCCGAAGCCCGAACGTCGCCGCCGAGCGCCTGGTAGAGCGCGACCTGCGCGTTGAGCTGGTTGAGCTGGTTCTCGATGACCCCGGTCTCGGCGCTACGCTGCCGCTCGACCGCGTCGAGCCAACTGCGCAGGGCGACGGCGCCCGCGGAATACTGGCGGCCGTAGAGCTCGGCGGCATCGCTGGCGGCGGCGAGCGTACGATCGAGCGCGTCGGCCTGGCGGATGTACTGTTCGCGCGCCGACAGCGCGTTGGCCGTGTCGCGCAAGGCCTCGTAGAAGTCCTGCCGGAACTGCTCGACCGCCGCCTCGTAGTCGGCGCGCGCTATCCCCGTGCCGAGCCGGATGCGGTCGGGATCCAGCGTCGGCACCGAGAGCGCCGCGCCGAGCGTCGCGACCGGATTGCTGAGGAGCGACAGCAGGTTGCCGCTGGCCGTCCCGAGCGCGCCGGTCAGGCTGAGGTGGGGATAGTAGCTGGCCGCGGTTGCATCGGCATTGGCCAAGCTCCCGCGCAGCCGCAGCTCCGATGCGGCGAGATCCGGCCGCCGCGCCAGCAGCTCGGCGGGCGCCCCGGCGTCCACTGCGGGCAGCTCGTCGCGCGGTAGCGAGAGGCGCTCGGGGCCGTGGTAGACCTGTCGTCCGAGCAGCGCGGCCAGCGCGTTGCGCGTCTCGATGCGGCTCTGCTCGAGCTGGGTCAGCGAGGCTTCCTGCGAGGCGACCGTCTGCTCGGCCTCGCGCACCTCGAGCCGCGACACCGCACCGGCCTCGTGCTGCACGCCGACGAGCTCGAGCGTCTTGCGCGCGTAGGCGAGGCTCTGCCCGGCCAGCGAGATGCGCTCGTTGGCGTAGGCCAGTTGCCACCAGGTGCTGACCGTCGTGCCGATCAGCGACAAGCGCGTCGCGGCAAGGTCCTGTTCACTCGCCCGCGCTTCCCAGCGCGCGGCATCCTGTTCGGCGTCGAGCCGCCCGAATAGGTCCACCTCCCACGAGGCGTCGAGCGAGGCCGAGGAATTCTCGCTCACCGACCCGCCGTCGAGCGGCAGCGACGCGCCGATCGAGGCGCCGGCACCGAACGCCGGGAACAGCTGGCTAGCCGCGAGGTCGGCCGACATGCGTGCCTGGCGCAGACGGATTCCCGCGGCCGCGAGGTCGCCGTTCGCCGCCAGCACCTGCTCGACCAGGGCGGACAGCTCGGCGTCGCCGAAGTCGTTCCACCAGGGGCCGGTGCGCGAGGCCGGTACGCCGCTCGTGTGCTGCTGCCAGCCGGGTTCGACCGGAAGGTCGGGGACCGCATAATCGCTGCGGGTCAGCGAGGCGCAGCCGCCCGTCGCCAGGAGCATCGCGGTCAGGCCCGCGACGAGCGAAGCCCGTCTTGCGCCGCGTTTGGCCGTTCTCGTCATCGTCAGTCTCTCGAAAGCGCGTCGACCGGGTCGAGGCGCGCGGCCCGGCGAGCGGGAAGGAAGCCGAAGGCGACGCCGATCAGGGTCGAGCAGGCGAAGGCGACGACGATCGAGGTGACCGAGAAGATCATCTGGAAGCTGCCTCCGCTCCAGCTGAACAGCGCGCCGATGCCAAGCGCGACGAGCACGCCGATCACCCCGCCGATGAGGCACACGAGCACCGCCTCGATCAAGAACTGCTGGAGGATGTCGGACTGGCGCGCGCCCACGGCCATGCGCACGCCGATCTCGCTGGTACGCTCGGTCACCGAGACCAGCATGATGTTCATCACCCCGATGCCGCCGACGATCAACGAAATCACTGCGATGGCGGCGACGAGCAGCGTCATCGTCTGCGTGGTGCTCTCGATCGTCCGGCGGATATCGTCGGTGTTGCGGAGGTAGAAGTCGGTGGTGCCGTGGCGGATAACCATCAGGCGCTTCACTGTCTCCTCGGCCGCGGACATGTCGGCGTCGTCGGCGACGCGCACCGTGATGCTGCTCAAATAGCTCTGCCCGAGCAGCCGCGTCATGACCGTGGTGTAGGGCGCGTAGAATGCCAGGCTGTCACCACCACCGCCGGGGCCGGACTGGGCCGTCTCGATCACCCCGATCACCCGTACCGGGACATTGCCGAGCATGACGATCTGGCCGATCGGCTCCTCGCCGTTGACCAACAGCGTGTCGCGCGTGTCCTCGTCGATCACCGCTTCCTGAGCGCGGTCGCGCACGCTCTGCGCGCCGAACAGGCTGCCCTGGAGCAGGTCGAGCCCCTTCACTCCGATGTCGAACCGGCCCAGCCACAACAGGTAGCCCAGCCAGCCCAGCGCCAAATACAGGCGGATGTG
>CBHCZH010000013.1:0-42433 GCA_965977975.1 uncultured bacterium | reverse complement strand
CCTGTCCGGTCCAATCCGTCTAGCATAGAGCTGCCATTGCATTTAGGCTGTGCGGCCGAAACACATCGAAGCTTGATGCGGGCGCGAAGCGAATGGATAGCTGGGACGGGATAGAGGAATTCGTGGCCGTGGCCCGGTCTGGCTCCTTCATCGCCGGAGCCACTGCGCTTGGCGTGTCGCGCACGCACATGAGCCGCGCGGTCGCCCGGCTCGAAGATCGGCTCGGGGCACGACTGCTGCACCGCACCACCCGCGCGGTAATGTTGTCGCCTACCGGACGGACCTTCTTCGACCATTGCGTTCGCCTGGTACGCGAGAGAGACGCAGCGGTTGCGCTGGTGCGCGATCAGGGCGAGCCGCGGGGAGATCTGCGGATCACCTGCTGCATTGCGCTGGGCGAGCGCTTCATCGCTCCGATTGCTCGCCAATTTGCCAAGGAGCACCGCCAGGTGACCGTTTACCTGGATGTGACGAACCGCGTGGTTGACCTGGTCGCTGAGGGTTGTGACCTCGGGATCCGCACGGGCTATCTCCCGTCCTCCAATCTTATTGCGGCGAGGATTGCTTCGCGACAGTCGCGAACCTGTGCCGCCCCGGCCTATCTGGCGCGCAGAGGGAAACCTCGAAAGATCGCTGACCTGGACGAGCACGATTGCTTGATCGGCACCACCCCGCTGTGGCATTTTTCCGAGAAGGGCGATGAAACGCTATACCGCCCGCGCCCCGTCTGGAGCTGCAACAACGGCCATGCCGTCCTCGAAGCCGCGCTGGACGGTATGGGCATCTGCCAGTTGCCCAACTTCTACCTGAATGACGCCCTCCAATCGGGCCAGCTGGTGCCCATTCTCGAAGAGTTCGAACCTCCGGAAGAGCCGATCTGGGCAGTCTATCCAGACAAACGTCACCTTTCGCCAAAGGTGCAGCGGTTCATCTCCGACCTGAAAGATATACTGCCCAAAGTCATGGCCCGTCCTGATTGACTATTTCGCCTCCTAGAGGCGGAAACGCCCGGTTTTTCCGGAGGCTCCTATCTGTGACTGGGAGCCACGATGAGCAATGCAAGGAACGGGTTCTCCCCTGAGTTTCGGGGCACATGCTGCCATTTGTCGAACGCAGTCCTTGATGGCAGATTTGGACCTCTCGCTTCGGTCCGTTTTTCAGCGCTCGTTCGGGGTTACCCTGCCAGGCCAATCGCCGGAGTTTGGGCCGCCGCCAGGCGCATTTTTGCGCCAACCAGGATTGCTGGGCCGACGCATGGCCGGCCACCTGGACACATTGCAATAGAGCCTTGCTCTGGTTCGTTTCGACTCTATCGTAAGCAAGCGCCGATTGTCGGCGCCGAGGCGTGAGAACCTCGCTTGGTGCTGTCGGCTCGGATCACGACCGGGTGGCCGTCGCGCATGTCCAGACCGCTTCGGCGGTTAAAGGCGGCGGCGCATATCCAAGTATGTTCTCAACACCCGGTTCTGCCGGAGCGCCTCTACGAAACTGGAGGCGCACCGATGCGGCCCGGGCCCGCGGCTGAGCAGCTTGACCGTGAGTACCGACCGGGCCGCCGGTCCGGCGGTCCGTGACGATGGACCACGGTTTCCGCGCTCTCGACACGCCGGCCGAAACGGCGGTCGACCCGCCTACGCAAGAGCTGGGGGACGGTGCCTCGGCACTGGAAATCCTCTTTCGCGAGGAATCCCCACGGCTGCTGAGGTCGCTCGCGCGGCGAACGGCGAATGCGGACGAGGCGCGCGACCTCGTTCAGGAGATCTTCTGCCGGCTCGCGCGCCTGGGCTCCGCGCGATTGCAATCGGTCGACAGCCCCCAGGCCTACCTGAGCCGAATGGCGACGAACCTGCTTCGCGACCGGGCAAGAATCGCGGCGCGTCAGAGGCTGAACAGCCACGTGCCGGCCGATGAAGCGCTGCTGGCCGGCACCGACCAGCAGCGCCTGCTCGAAGCGCGCGATACGCTCAGACGCGTGGAGGAAGCCGTGCTAAGGCTGCGCCCGAAAACGCGCGAGATTTTCATGGCGCACCGAGTCGAGGGGCTCAGCTACGCGGAGATCGCGCAGCGCACGGGCCTTTCGGTCAAGGGCGTGGAGAAGCAGATGAGCAAGGCGATCGCCGCGATCGACCGCACGCTGGACCGGCCCTGATGCGCTGGCCCCTTGCCGGCCGCCGCGAGCGGCTGCGACGGCAAGCCTCCGACTGGATCGCGAAGCTCAACGGTCCGCACGACGCGCGCGACCGCGCCGCCTTCGAGCGCTGGTACCGCGCCCACGCCGACCACGCCGAGGCCTTCGACCGGCTCGCGGCGCTGTTCGAGGTGGCGCAGGATATCCGCCCGACCGTTGCCGCTGCTCCCGGAGCGCAGGACGGCGGCATCCGTCCGGTGCGCTATGCGCTCGCGGCAGCCGCGGCGGCCGGCGTTATCGTGCTCGCCTTCGCGATCGCCGGCGCTCGCCAGGCGGCTCCCTCACGGCAGGCGGGTGTCCAGGTGGCGGTGTTCACCGTCACCGGCACGCAGAGCCGCCGCATACCACTGCGCGACGGCTCGGAGGTCGTGCTGGCGCCGGGCAGCGCGCTCGCCGTGGCGATCGGCGGCAAGGAGCGCCGGCTCCGGCTTACGGCGGGGGAAGGGCACTTTACCGTCAGCCGCGACATTCGCCCGTTCATTGTCGACGCGCAGGGCACCGACGTGGTGGCAAGGGGCACGCAGTTCATCGTCCGGCTCGACGAGAAGGGCACACTTGTCTCGCTCATCGAAGGGCGGGTCGAGGTATTCTATCCGGCGGCGCGTGGCGGCGCCGAGCGGAAGGCCGCTAGCCTGGGCGCGGGCCAGCGCCTCGTCGTGCCCCCGAGGCGCGGGCCGCAGCCAGATTCGGCGATCCTTCCCGGTGCTCGGCCGCGCGCGATGATGATCGCCTTCGACGATGCCCGCCTCGGCGAGACCGCCGAGACGATGAACGCTCGCGCGGCCGGCCGGATTCGCCTGGCCGATCCGGCGCTGGCCGAGCGCCGGATCACCGGAGCGTTTCGCATCGGTGACGCCGAAGGCTTCGCGCAAGGCGTCGCCGCGGCGCTCGACCTCGAAGTGGCGCGCGGACCCGGCGAAAGCCTTTGGCTGCGCGCCGGTTCTGGGGACGCCGCAGCGAACTGAAATAAGTTGGGGGGGTAGATCGCTCCCCTGTCGTCAGAGCCCCCGCCGGTGCCGCCAATCGAGCGCCGGGCATGGGGGATGAAATGGACCGTATCTTTCTCGCTCCGCTGCTCGCGTTCGGTTCGCTCGCAGCGCTGGTGTGCGCCGTGCCGGCCAGTGCGCAGGTCTCGGGCGAAGTCGAATTCTCGCTGCCCGCGCAGGACCTGTCGGCGTCCTTGCGCGCCGTCTCGCTGCAGACGGGCCGCAGCATCGTGACCGCGGGCGATCTGGTGAGAGGGCGGCACGCGCCGGCTGTCTCGGGATCCTACACGGTGGAGGACGCCGTGCGCCTCCTGCTCGTGGGCAGCGGGCTCGAGGTACGCAAAGCGGGCGACACCCTGGTGGTCGTCAGCGCCGGAGGCGGCGAAAGTCCGGGCGCCGCCGGGATCGCCGCGGGCGAGGGGAAGGCGTCCGACAGCACGATTGTCGTGACCGGCACGCATCTGCGCGGCGCCCCGCCGAGCTCGCCGATGATCGTCATCGGCCGCGACGACATCGACCGCAGCGGCGCGACCTCGGCCGAGCAGCTGATGCGCAAGCTGCCGCAGAACTCGCAAGGCGGCGTCAACCAGGAGAACTTCGGCGCCGCGCTTGCCGACCAGGACGTGACCGACCACGGCGCCGGCGTGAACCTGCGCGGGCTCGGACAGCGCGCGACTCTCGTGCTGCTCAACGGCCGGCGGCTCGCGCCGAGCGGCTACGGCGCTTTCGTCGATATCTCGATGATCCCGGTCAGCCTGATCGAGCGGGTCGAGATCCTCACCGACGGTGCGTCGGCGATCTACGGCTCGGATGCGGTCGGCGGCGTGGTGAACTTCATCCTGCGCGAGCGGCTCGAGGGCCTCGAAACGACCGTTCAGGCCGGGCTGACGACGCGCGGCGGCGGCGAGCAGTGGCTCCTCTCGCAGGCGGGCGGCCTCGACTGGGGCAGCGGCAACGGCGTGCTCGCCTACGAGTACCGCGCGGAAGACGAGGTGCTCGCCGAGGACCGTCCGTTCACCGTCAATCTGCGGCCCGATACGTCGCTGCTGCCGCGCGAGCGGCGGCACAGCGCGCTCGCCAGCCTGGACCAGGAGCTCGGCGGGGGTTTCCGGATCGGCGCGCTCGGCAGCTATTCGCACCGCTCGACCGCGCGGACCTATTACGAGTCCTCGCTGCTGCCGTTCGGCGCGCGGGCGCAAGCCGAGGCGGTGACGCTCGCCGGCGAGCTGACCTACGACTTCGCCGGCGGGTGGCGCGCGCGGCTCGAGGGCACCTACGGCCTGTCCGTCACCGACCAGCGCCAGACGCAGCCCGGCGGAGCGGAACTCGCCAACGCGCGCGACGTGCGCAACGAAGTGGTCGGCGGCGCGATCAAGGCCGACGGCCCGCTGTTCGATCTGCCGGGCGGCGCCGTGCGAATGGCGGTCGGCGCCGAGCTTCGCCGCGAGAGCTACCGCGACGGCTTCGAGTCCTCGGCGATCGCGCGCGCGGTCGACCGCGCGAGCCGGCAGGTGCGCTCGCTGTTCGTCGAGCTGTCGGTTCCGCTGGTCACGAGCCGCAACCGCCTTCCCGGCGTCGAGCGGCTCGAGCTGTCGGCGGCGGGACGCTTCGACGACTACAGCGGCACCGGCTCGACGTTCGACCCGAAGCTCGGACTGCTGTGGTCGCCGCTCGCGGGGCTCGCCTTGCGCGCCTCGTACGGCACTTCGTTCCGCGCGCCGCTGCTTGCAGAGATTGGCGGCGCCTACGACGTGTTCCTGGCGCCCGCCTATCTGATCTACCAAAATCCGGCCGAGGCCCCGCCCGGCACGATCACCGCCGTCCTCCAGGGCAGCGATCCGGACATCCGGCCCGAGACCGCGCGCACCTGGTCGGCGGGCGCCGAGTTCTCGCCGGCGTTCGCGCCCGGACTTTCGCTTTCGCTGAACCTCTATTCGGTCCGGTTCACGGACCGTATCGCCATGCCGGCGCGATTCGTCGTCGTCGTCGGCGACCCGGCGTTCGAACCGATCATCGACCGCAGTCCCGATGTGGCCGAACTTACCGCGATCATCGCAGGCGCCCAGCGCACCTTCGACGTGACCGGGCCGGGTTTCTCCAACGGCGGCGCGACGCCCGCCGATGTCGACATCGTGCTCGACACGCGCGTCACCAACACCGCCGAAACGACCACCGACGGGCTGGACCTCGCGGTGCGGTACGCGTTCGCGGCCGGCGCCAACCGGTTCGTGCTCGATGCCAACGTCAACCGCGTGATCGGATTCGACGACCGGCTGACCGCGGCGAGCCCGGTCTCGCAATCGCTGAACCGCGTTTACGGGCCGCTCGCGTGGCGCGCGCGCGGCGGGATCGGCTGGAGCCGAGGCCCGTGGACGGGCAGCGCCTATGTCAACCACGCGGGCGCCTACGCCGACGACCGCGGCGCGGCGCTGGTGCCGGTGGGATCCTGGACGACGGTCGACCTGAGCCTGTCGTACGCCTTTGAGGATTCGGCTGGATGGCTGCGCGGAACGCGGCTGTCGCTCTATGCGGAAAACCTGCTCGACGCGCCGCCGCCGCTGCTGGCTCCGGAGCCTGGCACGGCAAGAGGGCTCGGCTACGATCCCGTCAACGCCAGCGGGCGCGGCCGGTTCGTTTCGCTGCAGGTGCGGAGGAGTTGGTGAGCCGCAGCATGTTCCGGCGTGTTCGGGCAGGCGGGCTGGCCGCGGCCCTGCTGGCCGCGCCCGCCGTTCCGGCCGTCGCCGGACCGACGATCGCCGAGCTGGTCGAGGTCGCCGACATCACCAGCCTGTCCGTCTCGCCCGGCGGCCGGAATGTCGTGTTCCGGGTCGAGCGCGCGTCGATCGGGCGCAACACCTATTCGCTCGACTGGTACGGCGCCGATCTCGAGACCGGGACGACGCTCCGTCTCGCCGACGGCGGTGGCCCGATCGAAGGCGGCGCCGAGCCGCTCGCGGTCGAGGCAGCGGTGTGGTCGAGCGACGAGCGCTTCGTCTTTCACCGGGCGCTGGTCGACGGCGCCATCGGCTTGTGGCGGACGGCGATCGACGGGTCCGGGAGCCGGCCCGCGCTCGTCGCTGACGCCGACGTCGAGGGCGTCGCAGCCGGCCCCGGCGATGGCGCCCTGACCTACGTGCTGGGGCCGTCGCGCGAGGCGACCGCGCGCGCCGAGCGGCGCGAGTACGACGAGGGCATTCTCGTCGACGGGAGCGTCGACCTCAACCAGAACCTGTTTCGAGGTGGCTGGGTCAACGGCCGCCTTGCGAGCCAGCGCATGACCGGCCAGTGGTACACGCGCGCCGGCCTGCTGTGGCGGGCGCCGCGGCAGCGCTACCGCCTCGACTTGCGGACGCTCGAGGCGACGGCGCTGGGATCCGCGGCGCCGGCGGACCCGGAGCCGCTCACGCCGGCGGCGCTCGACAATGCGATCGCCTGGGAGGAGGCAGGCCGGCCGATCGTGCGCCTGCGCCCGAACGGGAGCGGGTCCAGGCTCGAGGTCGAGGACGCGGAGCGCGTCACCGCCTGCGCGCATGCGATTTGCCGCGCCTCGCCGATTTCGTGGACAGCCTGGCGGCCGGGGACCGGCGAGCTCGCGTTCGCGACGCGCGACGGGCACTATCGCCAGGCGCTTCATCTGTGGGACGTCGCGCGCGGCACGGTTCGGACCGCGATGCGCGGCGAGGGCCTGATCGGCGGGTCGCGCGACCCTGGGCGGCCCTGCGCGCTCACCGTGCGGTTCGCGGTGTGCGTGACGGCGAGCGCGGTCGAGCCGCCGCGCCTCGAACGCATCGACCTCGCGTCGGGCGCGCGCACGGTTCTGTTCGATCCCAACGCGGCGCTACGTCGGCGGGACACGGCGCGCGTCGAGCAGATCGCCGTGCCGATCGGTGGCGGGCGCGAGGCCGCCGGCACCGTGCTGCTGCCGCGCGCGCCGCGCGCGCCGGCGCCGCTATTCGTCAGCTACTACGTTTGTCCGGGCTACTTGCGGGGCAGCGCCGGCGACGAGTTCCCGCTGGCGCCGCTGGTCGATGCGGGCTTTGTCGTGGCGTGCCTGAATGCCGTGAGCGGGGAGGACGGCGGCGCCCTCGCGGACTACCGGACCGGACGGGCCAGCGTGGAAGCGTTCATCGAGAGTCTGGTCGAGCGCGGGCTGGTCGACCGCCGCCGTGTCGGCATGGGCGGCTTCAGCTTCGGCAGCGAAGTCACGATGTGGACGGCGATGACCTCGGATCTGCTCGCCGCGGCGGCGGTCGCCTCGCCGCAGGCGGCGCCCTCGAGCTACTGGAGCAACGCCCTGCCAGGGCGGGACTTCGCCGATGTGATGCGCGCCTTCTTCGGCCTCGGCAGCCCCGAGGAGACGCCGCAGGAGTGGCGGCGGCTCTCGCCCGCGCTCAACGCCGAGCGGATCGGGGTTCCGCTGCTGATGCAGCTGCCCGAGAACGAAGCGCGGGCCCAGGTCGAGCTTTACGCGCGGCTCGCACGCACACCGACGCCTGTGGAGCTGTACGCCTTTCCCGACGAGAACCACCTCAAGTTCCAGCCGCGCCACCGGGCGGCGGCGTACCGGCGCAGCCTCGACTGGTTCCGCTACTGGCTGCAGGGTTACGTCGATCCCGATCGGGCCAGCGCCGAGCAGTACCGCCGGTGGGATGCGATGCGACAGAAGCGCGACGAGGCTTATCGCTCGAACGAGCGCAGCCAGGCCTCGGCGGAAGCGAGCTCGAGCAGACGCATGTAACCGGCATCGGCGGGCTGACCCTCGCATCGCAGATAGGCCTCGATCGCCGTCCGATCGAGCAGGCCCGCCCGTGCCATCCGGCCTTCGAGCAGCAGCGCCTCGAGCTGCGTCCGGCCCGCCATGTAGCTGCCCATGAACAGGCTCGAGAGATGCCCTTTCGAGCGACGCGCCAGGATGCGGTCGGGCAAGAGGCCGCGGAAGGCGGCCCGCGCGACCGCGCGGTCGCGGCCGCCGCGCACCCAAAGCCACGACGGGATCCGCAAGCACGCCTCGAGGACCGGCTGCGCGAGCAGCGGGTGGAGCGCGGCGACGGCGCCGTTGGCGGGATCGGCCAGGAAATGGTGGATGCCGACGATCGACTGGACATGCTCGAGCGTGCCGCGCGGGGCCGATCCCGCCGGCTCGAGCCACGGATGAGCGGGCGGCTGCGCGGCGGCCGCGTCGCGGGCAAGGAAGCTCTCGTCGCGCGTCCAGCCGACGCGCGGCCGGCGCGATCGCCGTAGCGCGGCGCGCCCGACCGCCCAGACCGTGGCGCCATGCAGGCGTGCGAGGTCCTGAACGGCGGCCAGGCCGGCGCGTGCGCCGTGCCGCCCAAAGGCGTCGAGCGCGGGCGAGGCGCTGGCGAGGTAGCAGAACACGTTGTCACCGCCCGAGCCGTCGAGCGTCAGTTCGGCGCCGGTCAATGCGAGATGATTGGCGAAGGCGCGGTGCAACCGTTGCAGCAGGGCGTTGGGCCGCGGCCGGAGCGCCAGCGGCCCGGGCTGTTCGAAGTCGGGGGACGCTGCCTCTTCGGTGAGTTCGACGAGCTCGGCGCCGCAGTGGCGCGCGACTTCGCGCGCATGGACGCGTTCGTCGCCGTCGGGCGCCAGGGTGGCGAAGGTCACCGCGCGGAACGGCCGGCCGCCGTGAGCGAGGGCAGCGGCGACGATCGAGGAATCCAGCCCACCCGACAGCTGGACGACCACGTCGGCGGCGCCGTCGGCAAGCCTGGGGACAGTCCTGCAAATGGCTTCGCGGAGCAGCGCGGCCGCGGCATCGAAATCGTCGATCGCTTTGTCGGGCCCGGCATGAGCCCACGGGCTCCACGGCAGCGACCACTGCTCGCTCGCCCCGGTCCGCCGCAGCACCGATCCCGGCACGAGCTCGCGCACGCCGCGAACGCCCGTCCGGCCCGAGCGCAACGCCGGATACGTCAGCCATTGCCGCAGGAACTCGGGGTCGGGCTCGAGCCGCTCCGCGCCCGCCGCGGTCAGCATCGCGGCGTCGGAGGCATAGACGTCGAGGGCGCCGCACCGGCGATGGTAGGCGGTGATCCCGCCCGAAGGATCGCGCAGGACGGCGTGACCCGCTTCGCCGCGTGAGGTCAGCAGCACGTAAGCGCCCCAGAACCGCGTGAGGAAGTCTTCAGCCGAGGGCAGCGGGACGGGAAGATGCTCCAGCCGGCGGTCATCGCTCCGCTCGAACAACAGGCCCACGGCCACCGCGGGGCCGCCAGGCGCCGCGAGGTGGGGCGTTCCCGGCGCGGCCCAGACGGCCAGTTCCGGGGCGCGCAAGACCGGTTGCAGCGAAAGCGACGAGGCGGCCGCCACTCTGGCGGTAAGCGCATCGAGTGCCGAGCCCGCACCGGCGGCGGCAAGGAAGCGCAGCCGCATCAGACCGCCAGGACGGGCACGAACATGCCGGCCGTGTCCGTGGCGTCGGTCAGCAGCAGCCGGTCGGTTTGCAGCCAGCAGTGCGCGGCGAACGGATCGAGCCGCACGCCGAACACGAGTGTCGCGTGCCGCGCTTCGTCGCCGAGCCAGTCGAGCAGCGCAAGGCAATCGAGCAGGCAGCGGCGTTCGGTGGGCACCATCGCGCGCGCCGCGAGGAACACGCGCGCCGCCGCCTCGGCGGTAGCGGTATCGCCGGGCGAGGAAGCGCCGAAGCGGCTCTCGCGGATCGCATCGACGATCTCAAACAAGGTTCGCTCGGCGAGGCGCCTGCGCGCGCGCGACACCGCCCCCCTGGCGCGCAGCCAGGCCGCCGGGCCGGCGCGCGGGCGAGCCGTCTCGTCGAAAAGGCTGGCGGACGGGGCGGGAGCGGCGGCGGCGGCCAGGCGGCCGCGCAGCGACCCTTCGCGGAACAAGCCGGTGCCGAGCAGGACATCGCGCTCGGGGCCCGCAGGCAGCATGGGCTCTTCGAGCGCGCGCAGATGGCGAAAGGCCTGCTCCGCCGGCAGCGGGAGCGCCACGTAACGGTCGCGCCTCAGGTCGAGGAACACGGCCCGCTCGGCGACGAGGCCATAGCTGACGTGGGACGGAAGCTGGAGATAGCCCATGAGGAGGTCGAGCGCGCGGGGGCGCGGTGCCCCCGCGCGCGGATGGCTCAGTCCTCGAGTAAACCGACGAAGCGGTAGCCCGACTGCTCGGGCGCGGCGAGGATGGGCTGTCCGAGGGTGACCGTGCTGGCGGTGCCGAGGTCGATCACGCCGGCAGTGTTCTGATCGCGTTCCATCTTGCTTCTCCTGATGCTGCGGGAAGTGCAGCACCCGGAATCGTAAGGACGCTCTGTCAGGGTACGAAGGTTATACGATGCGTATTTGGCGATTGTTCGCGGGGGAGGAAGGCGGGGCCGGCAAGGTTTCCACCCCGGGCCGCTAGATGTCGCTGTCGACGCAGTCTGCGGCCCCGGGCCCGTAGTGGCCAGGAGTTTCCAATCCTGAGGCTCAGTGACGGCTTTGCGCTGTCGATTCAGGCGGTCGCCGCAACACATGCATCAAAACGCTCGGCGGGCGTTTCTTAGTCGAGTGTCTTTCGCGGCCGCTCTCGTATAACCTATTGCAAATCGGTTATAATAAACTGGAAGGTGTTAGCTCGCGTACACCCCTACAAGGCATTGCGGGCACCATCGCCACGCACCTGAGTAATCATCACTAGACCGGCAGCCCGACGTAGTTCTCCGCGATGCTGGTCTGCGCGGCGCGGCTGCCGGCGATGTAGTCGAGCTCGGCGACCTGCATCGCGCGCTCGAACGGGCCGTCCTCGGGGAAGCGGTGCATCAGCCGGGTCAGCGACCAGCTGAACCGCTCGGCCTTCCACACCCGGGCGAGCGCCTTGTCGGAGTAGGCGGCGACCGCGTCATTGTCGCCGCGCTTGAAGAACGCGCTCAGCGCCTCGGCGGCGTAGTGCACGTCGCTCGCGGCGAGGTTGAGCCCTTTGGCCCCGGTCGGGGGGACGATATGCGCCGCATCGCCGCACAGCAGCAGGCTGCCATGGCGCATCGGCGTGAAGACATAGCTCCTGAGCGGAGCAATCGACTTCTCGAGCGATGGGCCGCGGACGATATGCGCGGCCGCCTCCTCGGGCAGACGGATCGCCAGCTCGTCCCAGATCCGTTCGTCGGACCAGTCCTCGATCCGGTCGGTCAGCGGCACGTCGATATAGTAGCGGCTGCGGCTCTCGCTGCGCATCGAGGCGAGCGCGAAGCCGCGTTCGTGGTGCGAATAGATCAGCTCGTGGTTGCACGGGGGCACGTCGGCGAGGATGCCGAGCCAGCCGAACGGGTACTCGCGCTCGAACTCGCGCGCCGCGCGCGCCGGGATCGCCCGGCGGCTCGGCCCGTGGAACCCGTCGCAGCCGATGACGAAGCGGGCGTTGATGCGCTGCTCGGCGCCGTCCTTGCGGTAAGTGACGATTGGCGTCTCGCTCTCGATGTCATGCAGAGCGACATCTCCGGCTTCGTAAATCACCTCGAGCCCGCGTTCCTCGCGCGCGTCCATCAGGTCCTTGGTCAGCTCGGTCTGGCCGTAGACCACGACGTGCTGGCCGGTCAGCTCGGCGACATCGATGCGGATCAGCCGCTCGCCGTCCGCAAGGTTGAAGCCGTCGTGCGGCAAGCCCTCGGCCTTGAGCCGCGCATCGAGCCCGAGCCGCTCCATCAGCGAGACCGTGATCCGCTCGAGAACGCCCGCGCGGATGCGCGACAGCACGTAATCGGGCCAGCGCCATTCGATCACGACGCAGTCGATGCCTTCGGCGCGCAGCAGATGACCGAGCAGCAGGCCGGCCGGACCGGCACCGATGATGCAGACCTGGGTTTTCATGCAGCCCTTTCCGGCGCTTTCCGGAGTGCGCAGGCAGGGCTCATGCGGAAACTCCCATCATTACGTACTTGGTCTCGAGGTATTCCTCTAAACCCTGGCGTGCGCCTTCGCGGCCGAATCCGGACTCCTTGATCCCGCCGAACGGCACATTTTCGGCGCTGATGGCCGTCTCGTTGACGCCGACCATGCCGAATGCGAGGCTTTCCATCATTCGCCAAATCCGATTGACGTCGCGGGTATAGACGTAGGCGGCAAGGCCATAGGGCGTGCCGTTGGCCACATGGAGCGCTTCGGCCTCGTCGCGGAAGGCGATGATTGGCGCCACGGGTCCGAAGACTTCCTCGGTAGCGACGGGCATTCCGGACGTGACGCCGTCGAGCACGGTCGGTTCGAAGAAGTTTTCGCCGGCCGCGTGCCGGGCGCCGCCGGTCAATGCGCGCGCACCTTGTGCCACCGCATTATCGACCAGCCTTGCGACCTTGTCGACTGCCGTGCGGTTGATCAACGGTCCGATCTCGCTTCCGGCATCCGCTCCGTCGCCGACACGCAGTTGTGACACGCGTGCGGCAAGCATCGCCGTGAAGCGGTCGTAGATGCCGTGCTGAACGAGGACTCGGTTCGCGCAGATGCAGGTCTGCCCGGCGTTGCGAAACTTGGCGTAGAGCACCCCTTCGATGGCCGTCTCGAGATCGGCATCCTCGAACACGATCAGCGGAGCGTTGCCACCGAGCTCCATGCTCGTGCGTTTGACGGTTTGCACGCACTGCCGGAGGAGCAACTTTCCCACCGTCGTCGACCCGGTGAAGCTGAGTTTACGGATGAGCGGGTGGCCGCACAGCACCTCGCCGATTTCGGCTTGATCGGTGGTGGGGACGACCCTGAACAGTCGCTCGGGGACACCGGCTTCGCGAGCCAGATGCTCGAGCGCAAGCGCGCTCAGTGGCGTCGCTTCGGCCGGCTTGAGGATCATCGAGCACCCCGCGGCGAGAGCGGGACCTGCTTTGCGGGTGACCATCGCCAGCGGAAAGTTCCACGGCGTGATCGCTGCGCAGGTTCCCACGGGTTGGCGGATCGTAAGCGCGCGCTTGGTAGGAGCGGGGGCGGGGATGACTTCCCCGTAGGCCCGCTTGGCCTCCTCCGCGTACCATTCGAGGTATGAGGCCGCGTAATCGACCTCGCCGCGCGCTTCGGCGTCCGGCTTGCCGCTTTCGGCAGTGGCAAGCCGGGCCAAGTCCTCCTTCCGTTCGCCCACCAGGTCGTACCAGCGCCGCAGGACTGTGCTCCGCTCCTTCGCCGTGCGCGCGGCCCACTCGTGGCGCGCCAGCTCCGCCGCTTCGATCAGCGGCGGCAATTCGGAAGCTGACCAACTCCGGACGACCGCGATGCGCTGCCCATCGGCAGGGTTGAACACGGCCAGGCCGTCGCCGGCTAGACCGTGTTCAATCAGATCGTCCCACGCGTTCATTGAGGTTTTCGCCTCAACCGACCGCTCAGGCCTGCTCGCTGCGCGAGTCGATCGGGTGAAGGATGTTCACCTCGATGGGCTGGTCCAACAGATCGCCGATCGCGGCACGATAGTCCTTGTAATAATCGGTAGCGCGGTGGGCGAGCAGGGCTTCGTCGTCTTTGTAGCGTTCGACAAGACAGAAGACGCCGCCGGTGCCCTCGATGTCATGGGCTTCGTAGAGATCGTAGATGAGGCAGCCCGGCTCGGTCCGGCTGTTGGTGACCATGTTTTCGAGGAGGGCCCTCACTTCATCGAGGGCGCCTTCCTTTGGAGTGAAGCGAACGAAAACCAGGTGCTGCATGACGGCTCTCCTAAGGGTTGGGTAACACGGGAAATCAGGCCACTTTGGGCAGGATCATCTCACTCGCCTTCTCGGCGATCATGTACGTGGGCGCAGCGGTGTTGCCGCCGACGAGGCGAGGCATGATCGAGGCGTCGACCACCCACAGCCCGTCCGCTCCACGGACGCGGAGACTGGTGTCGGTCACGGACAGCGGGTCCGGCCCCATGCGGCAGGTACCGACCGGGTGGTGCACCGTCACGCAGGTTTCGCGGATCGCTTCGGCGATCTCCTGATCGGTGCAGCGCTCACTGCCGGGTAGGAGTTCGCGCGGGGCGGTGGGTTCGAAGGCAGACGAGGAGAACAGGCGCCTGGCAAGCCGGACACCTTCGATCAGTGGCGGCAAATCGGCTTCCGCGCTGAGGAAGCTGGGATCGATCCGCGGAGGCACGCGCGGGTCGGCGCTCGTTATGTGCACCGAACCGCGACTCTCGGGCCGCAGGAGGCCGACGAGCGCTCCGAAGCCGCGCTTGCGCGGCAACGGTGTCGCGCTCCGGTGCATCGGCATGAAGATCAGCTGTATGTCGGGACGCTCACCGGCATGGCTGGAACGCACGAACCCGGTCGCTTCGAAGGCGTTGGAGGCGAGGGGGCCGCGCCGCAGGCAGGCATATTCGGCCAGATTGGCGACAGCGCGGGGGAGCAACCCCGGGTCGACCACGTAGGGTGCGGGGCTTCGCGTTTGCATCTGAACCGGGGCCACAAGATGGTCCTGCAGGTTTGCCCCGACCTCGGGGGAATGGTGGAACGGTTTTATCCCGGACGCGGCAAGCGCCCCGGCATCGCCGATACCCGACCGTTCCAGGACGGCGGGCGAACCAAAGCTGCCGGCAGCGAGGATCACACCGGCGCGGGCGTAGACGCGCTCGGTGTGGCCGTCACAAATCAGCGCCACTCCGTGGGCCTTTCGGCCGTCGAAGAGGACGCGATCCGCGAGGCGTCCTGACAGCACGGTGAGATTGCGGCGCTGGGCCGCTCGTCCCAGGAACGCAGTAGCGCCGGATTCGCGCCGGCCATCGCGGATCATCGCCTGGCGCACGCCGAAACCCTCCGGGCTGCCCCAGTTGAAATCCTCGACCAGCCCGAAGCCCAGCTCTTGCGCTGCCTTGACGAAATGCGTCGTCAACAGGTTTACCCGGCCGTAGCTGCTGACCCGAACCGGCCCATCCCGGCCATGCGCGTACCCGCCGAAGTTTACGTTAGCTTCGCTGCGGACGAAATAGGGCAGGACGTCGTCGTAGCCCCATCCGTCGCAGCCCAGGGCACGCCATTCGTCGTAATCGCTCGGATGGCCGCGGAAATAGACCATCCCGTTGGTCGACGTGCAGCCGCCGAGAACACGCCCTCGAGGCAGCGGGATGCGGCGGCCGTTCGCTTGCCTTTGCGGTTCCGTCGCATAGCCCCAGTCGAGCTGAGGATGCCCGATCAGCATGCCCACGAGCGCAGGGACGCGGATCGCCGGGTGCACATCGGGCCCGCCAGCCTCGACGAGCGCGACCGAAGTCCTGCCGTCGGCGGTCAGCCGGTCGGCTAGCACGCAGCCCGCGGCGCCTGCGCCGACCACGACGAAGTCGACGCACAAGTCGTCGCCCGTGTCGCTGCTCGTCCGCCCCGCCTGCACGTCCTGCCGATCTCCACCTCATCCGGTGGGATCGGCATGACCTCCGGAAGCGGCGGCTTCACCTATCTCGGCCGATAGGACGCTGCTGTTCCGGACCTCTTTAAGCGGGACCGACTTGTCGTCCGAATTCGAGAGGAACGAGCTGATGGTTGCCAAACCCGAGCAACATGGAATGTCGAGCGAGCGGCTCGGCCGCATCCGTCCCGCGATGGAAGCGCTGATTGAGCAGCGGAAATTCTTCGGCGGGGAGATACTCGTCGCCCGCCAAGGCGAAGTCGTGCTGCACGAGGCGGTCGGTTACCGCGACTGGGATAACAAGCTGCGGCTAGAAAAGGACGCGGTCTATTCGATCTTTTCGATGACCAAGTCGCTGACCGCTGTCCTTGCCCTGCACGCGATCGAGGCCGGCCAGTTTGCCCTGACCACCAAGGTCAGCGAGATCATTCCCGAGTTCTCCGGCGGCGTGCGCGAAGACATCACTTTCTATCACTTGCTGACCCACACCTCGGGCCTGCCGATGACGTTCACGCCGATTCCCGGGATGTTCATCGACAAGCTCGATGAAATGATCCGCGCCATCTGCGAGAAAACCCACTCCACTGCCGCGCCCGGCAGCGAGGCCAGCTATGCACCGCTCGTCGGTCATGCCCTGATGGGAGAGGCGGTCCGCCGAACCGACCCCGCTGGGCGGGGTTTCCGCCGAATCATGCAGGAAACGATCCTCGATCCTTTGGGCATGAAAGACAGCGCCATCGGCCTGCGCCCTGACCTGAAGGCGCGGCATGTGAAGCCGGAATGGCTGTTCGACAAGGGAGCCCTGCAGCACCTGTCGCGAAACGTGCCGGGTTCGGATGCGGCTTTCGAGGACCCCGATGCCGAGATGCCCTGGGTCGGGCTCTGCTCCACGGTCAGCGACATCTTCCGCTTCACCGAGATGCTTCGCCGTGGCGGCGAATACAACGGCGCCCGGATTCTTTCGCCGGTGACGCTTGAGCGGACGCGGATCAACGAGACAGGCGACAAGATCAACCAGCTCTACGGCCGCAACGCGATTGCCCGCGGCTGGGAGCCCGCGCCAGCCTATCTGTCGATCGGGTTCTCCCTCAGCGGCGACAAGATCTGCCACCAGCAGATGGGCACGCTCACCAGCCCGCAGACGTTCGGCCAACATGGGCAGGGCAGCATGCTCTACTGGGTCGATCCCAAGTGGGACGTGACGTTCGTCTGCCTCTCGCACGGCGTGATGGTGGAGGGCGAGAACTACGAGCGGTTCCAGAAGCTTTCCGACATTGCGATCACGTCGGTCATTTGAGAGCAAGTCCGGGAGCGAACGGGATGATCAAGCTGGAAGAGCTGTTTTCGGTCCGAGGGCAGGGCGTCGTCGTCACCGGCGGCGCGAGCGGTATCGGCCTGGCCTACGCCGAGGCGCTTGCCGCCAACGGCGCACGGGTGACCCTGCTCGATCTCGATCCGGCCCGGATCGAGACGCAAGTCGCGCGGCTCGCCGCTGCGGGGCTCGACGTTCGGGGTGCGGTGGTCGACGTGACCGATCACGACGGGCTCGACGCTGCCATCGCCGAAGCGGCGGAGCTTTACGGCCGGCTCGATACGGTTTTCGCCAACGCGGGAATCGATTCAGGCGCGGGTTATCTCGGCGCCTGGGTCGGCGAGGTTCGCCTGCGCGTGACTGAAGGCGCGCTCGAGAACTACGACAATGCCCGCTGGAACAAGGTGATCGACATTTGCCTCAACGGCGTGTTCGCGACGGCGAGGGCGGCGGCGCGGCATATGCGGCCGCGGAAGTCGGGGCGCATCGTCGTCACCACGTCGGCCGCAGCGATCCGCTGCGAACCGGCGATCGGCATGGCCTACATGGCGGCGAAAGCGGGTGCGGCCCATTTTGTGCGCAACGCGGCGCTGGAGCTCGCCGCCGACGGCATCACGGTCAACGCAATCGCGCCGGGCATGTTCGCGACGAATATCGGCGGCGGGCATCTGCTGAACACGGACCTGCAAATCCAGCTCGGAAAGGCGATCCCGATGCACAGGATCGGCTTTCCGGCGGACATGCATGGGCTTGCGCTGTTCCTGGCGTCGCCCGCCTCGAGCTACGTGACCGGGCAGCAGATCGTGATCGACGGCGGGTTCAGCCTGGGGCAGGCCGACTGAGTAGCTCTCAGTTTTCGAGCCCAAGGCCGTTGACGTAGAAGGTGTCCATGTACTCGCGCAGAGCGACGACACGGCCATCGGCGACGTCGACAGACATGGCGTACTGGTTGTCGTAGACGCGGCCATCCTTCAGCCGCCCGCCGCCGTGGGTTTCGATCACCACGGTGGTGTCGTTGGAGGTCAGCTTGTGTACCGTGATGACCGGTGATCCCGGCTCGAACAGGGCGCGGATCGGCCGGATCGTCGCGAAGATCGCGTCCGGCCCCCGGTGCACGCCGGCCCCGGGAACGGCGGTGCCCATGACCGCCCACGTCATGTCCGGCGCCATGAGGGCGCGCGCCGCCTGCCAATCATCGCTACCCAGCGCCGCGAAAAAGGCGAGCACGACGCGTTCGGCCTCGTTGGTCGGTTGCCACATGGCTCAGCCCTCCAGCACCGAGGCGCCGCGGGGCAGGCGCTCGCCGCGTGCAAACGCCGCTCGCCCGACGAAGAACTCCTCGTCCGAGCCCCCGTGTGGAGCGATCCCTCCCGCCACCAGGGCATTGCGCAGCTCGCTCATTTCCCACTGTGACAGGCGGTGGATCGGCTGGCGCAGCATGCCGCCGTTGCCGCCGACGAGGAACTGCTGATACTTGAAGCTCAGGAACGGGTAGAGGCCGGCACCCGAGACGCGCGCGTGCAGGTTCCAGCTCGCCGCGCGGATAGGTTCGATCGCCCAGTAAATCTCCATCGCCTCGTCGAGCTGGTTGGTGCGGAAGTGGTTGAACATGCGCACGACCCGCTGGTCGTCCTTGGTCTGCCACAGGTCGTAACCCATCGCTCCGGCCCATTGCGCGCCGCAGGTGCCGACGATGAACGCCCAGGCGCTGTCGAGCGGATCCTGGATCAGCAGCCGGTCACCGGCCTTGGCGAAGACATGGGCCGAATAGTTGGGCGGGTTGAGGTTGCCGACTTTCAGGCCGACGACGTTGTCGATGTCGGCGAGCCGGTCGACGATGTCGACATTCATCGTGCCGTGCCCGAAGCGGCTGAGATCGAAGCGCGCGGCCGGATAGAGGTCAATGCACAGATCGACCGCCTCGCAGACCGCCTTGTAAGCCTGGAACACTTCCTCTTCGCTGTCGGGATGGAACTGGACCGGGGTCCCGAACAGCACGTGATGTCCGCCGACTGACTGGAAGTATTTCAGGAACTCGACGTCATCCTTGAGAGTGTCCAGCAGGACCGGCGCGGAAACCATGATCCGACCGCGCGCTTCGTCGCATACGATGCGGACGAACTCGCAGCGCTCCTTCATCGTCATCGAGGTCGATTCGATCGCCGTGAAGGCAGAGAACATGCCCTGCTCGATGAGGTAATTGACGTCCCAGCGAATGCCTTCCTCATCGAGGCCGGAAAGGTCCGGCTTGAAGGAAGGCATGATCGGCGCCTCGAGGCCGTGATAATTCTGCCGGGCCCAGGCTTTCGCTTCCGAGCGGGTAAACTCCATCACGTCTCTCCTCGATCACGCCTGATCTTCACTGGCGTCAGGATCGCGGAATGGACGGACGCGCTCGGCGAAAAACCTATCCGCCGCGATAGGTGAGTCCGCGCGCGACACGGCCTCCTCTCATCGGACAATTTCCGGGAGCAGAATGAGATGGCCGCCATCGACGATGCCGCGCTGGTGCAGCGGGTTCACGACATCCAGGAGATCGCCAATCTCCAGGGACGCTACATGTATTACCTGGAGGGGCACCGCTACGATGAGGTCCTGTCCCTTTTCTCCCGCGACCATCCCCAAGTGAGCGTGGAGATCGGCGACGGTGGGGTCTATGTGGGTCGCGCCAAGGTCGAGACGCTGTTTCTCCGAGTGTTGCGCCCGTTCTTCATGCAGCCCGGAATGATGCCGCTGCATATGCTGACGACGCCCGTCATTGAGGTCGATCGCGAGACGGGGCTCGGCCAGGGTATGTGGCAGACCATCGGCTGCAACAGCTTTCCCGGCAGGGACGGCCTGCGCGCGGTCTGGCAGCAGGGCGCTTACGACAACCTCTACGTTCGGGAGGACGGAGAGTGGCGCATTCTGCGGATGCGCTGGCTGACCAATTTCCGCACCGCATTCGACCAGGGCTGGGTCAAGGAGCCGCTTTATCCGCTCGCGCCGCTGGACTGGGAAAATTTTCCCGAAGAATTGCGCCCAGACCAGCCGCCGAGTCGCGCATTCGAGAGTTACGATCCTGCCGCGGTGCGTCAGAAAGCGCCGCAACCTCCTGAAACGTCGTAGGGTTCAGCCGGAAGCGCGCCCCTATCTCGGCGGATAGGTTAATTTCCCAATGCCCTCCCTCACTCTCCATTCTGCAAAAACAAACGGAGAGGGAATCATGCGTTTCGTTGAGAACCTGCATCTTGGCGCTTCGATAGCTGCGCTATGTGTCGCGATGGGTTCGGCGCCCGCCTTGGCGCAGACCGCGGAGGAGGAAAGCGCCGCCGAAAGCGAGAACACCGAGATCGTGGTCACCGCACGCTTCCGCGAAGAGCGGCTGCAGGACGCTCCGCTGGCGATCACCGCCATCTCTTCGGATGATCTGGAAGCTCGCAGCATGGACAACGTCGAGGACCTCGGGCGGGCGGTGCCCAACGCGTTCATCACGCCGGGGGCCGCGGCCGTGGGCGCCACGCCCGCGGTCTCGCTGCGCGGCGTGTCGCAGTCCGACTTCAACTTCGCCTTCGAGCCCGGCGTCGCGGTCTACATCGACGATGTGTATCATGCGACGCTGATGGGTTCGGCGATGGACCTCATGGACCTCGAGCGGATCGAGGTCCTGCGCGGGCCGCAGGGCACGCTGTTCGGCAAAAATACCCTGGGCGGGGCGATCCGGCTGGAGTCGAGAAAGCCGAAAGGTGACGATTCCGGCCGGGTCGAGGTCGCCTACGGCAGCAACAACCGGGTCGATGTCCGCGGGTCGGCCGATTTCAGCCTCGTGGACGACGTTGCGTTCATGCGCATTTCCGGCGCCGCGAGGCGCGAGACCGGCTACCAGAAGATCCGCGACTTCACCTGCGACATGCTCCGCCGCGGCACGCCGGAGCTCGCCGGCCTGGGCGATGGCCGCGGCGCCGGCGGAGTCGCGGTGGCGCCCGGCAGCGCGGCGGACCTCGCCGCATCGCTTCCTTCGGCGATCATCCCGGCCGGCGACGTTGCCACCATGACCCAGAAGGCCAACACCCAAAGCTGCGGGCTTGGCGAAACCGGCGGCCAGAGGATGGTTTCGGGCCGCGCGATGCTGCGGTTGATTCCGAGCGACAAGCTCGAGATCAACCTGGCGGCGGACTATTCCGACGATCATCATGACGTGAATCCCGACACGTTGATCTCGGTAATCAATCCGGTCCTGTCGGACCCCACGGCGCCGCCCGATTTCTTCTTCAGCGTCGTGCGCGACGAGTTGCTCGCGAACTATGGCTTCGTTTACGACAACCGGTTCGTCCCCAGCGATCCCTACACCACCTATGCGACCAATCACGATCCGATCTCGGGCCGCGTCAACCCAAACACCGCATCGGTTCAAAGCTGGGGCGTGCAGGGCAAGGCGGACTACAGCTTCAACGATGCCCTTCGGGCCAAGCTGATCGTCGCCCACCGACAATACGACAGCCAGTTCTCACACGATGCCGACGTCTCGCCGTTCGGCTTCGGCCTCAACGGCAACGACATCCATCACGAGCAAACTACGGCCGAGCTCCAGCTTCTCGGCCAGGCCTTCGACGGCATGCTCGAATGGACGGTCGGCGGCTTCATGCTGAACGGAGAGAGCCGCCTCGGCGGTCCGATCGACTACGTGACGCTGCATTTCCTGCAGAACGACACGTACAAGGACCGGTCGCGATCGGCCTTCGCGCACGGCGTGTTTCAGGTGTCCGACGCGCTCAGCTTCAGCGCAGGCGTGCGGTACACCCACAACACCAAGACCTTCACCTTCGATCACATCGGGATCGGCTTCCCCGTGCTGACGCAATCGGCCACGACCAAGCGCGTCGATTGGACTGTGAGCGCAGATTACAAGATCACCCCGGACGTGCTGCTCTATGGTGTGGTTTCGACGGGCTTCCGGCCGCGCTCGATCAATCCGCGCCCGATCACGCCGAACCAGTTCGCGCCGATCCCAGGCGAGGACCTGACCAGCTACGAGCTTGGCCTGAAGGGCGACTTCTTCGATCGAGCCCTGAGGGTCAATGTCGCCGGCTTCTACAGCGATTACAGCAGCCACTTGCGCCAGCTCAACGGCTTCGAATGCTTCGATCCCACGTTCACCACCGTCTATCCCGACGTCGTCTTCAATCCCGCGGCTTGTCCCGTGGGCACGAGCCCGGTCACCTGGTTCTACTATGTCGGCGAGAAGGCGAAGATCCATGGCGCTGAGGCCGAAGTGACGCTCGAGCCCGTTGACGGGCTGCTGATCAACGGTGCCGTCGGCTACAACAAGTTCGAGTCCGACGGCACGGGCCCGGCCTATTTCGATCCGAGCAACCGCATCCAGCCGCGCCTCAACGCGTCGGCGGGAATCGAATACGGCATTGAGGTTCCCGGGGGCACGCTCACTCCGCGTCTCGACTGGCGCTATCAGAGCCTGATGACTTACAATCCGGCGCCGACGATGCCTTCGATCGCGCTGTTCAACGTGCCGGCGCACTCGGTGTTCGATGCTCGGGTCACTTATGAGATGGACGAAGGCTGGAAAGCGTCGCTCGCGGTCACGAACCTGACCGACAAGTTCTATTTCAACAACAAATTCACACTGACCGGGTTCAACGTGTCGGGCTCCCCCGCCCGGCCGCGCGAGTGGCTGCTGACGGTCACTCGCGAATTTTGAACGATCTGCCGGAGGCGTTCCGGTTGCGGAGCGCCTCCGCGCAGCACTTCCAGGAGAAAGACATGCGCATCCGTCGCAACCGGAACGCGTCGCTCGCATCATTGGCTATTCTTGCGGCGCTCGGCGCTGCTCCGGCGCATGCAGAAGTGACACCGAAGAACGAGGCCGAAACGGCTGTAGTCGGCCTGCTCGACATGGCCTTCAACCAGAAGAAGCCGGCCGAGGCGTTCGAAACCTACGGCGGGCCCGATTACATTCAGCACAATCCCACCGCGCCCGACGGGAAGGAGGCGGTGATCACGCTCCTTTCAGGCTGGCTGCCGACCGTTCCCGACCTGCATTACGACATCAAGCGGATCATCTCCGATGGCGACATGGTCTGGGTGCACTCGCACGTCACCCGCGGAGCGGACGATCGCGGCATGGTGGTGGTCGACATCTTCCGCCTGGAAGACGGAAAGGTGGTCGAGCATTGGGATGTCGGCACCGAGGTCCCGGAAAAGGCGCTCAACGACAACACGATGTTCTAGCGCAGATGACCGGCGAGCTGGGGAGCTTCGATTACGTCATCGTCGGCGGCGGCACCGCAGGCTGTGTGTTGGCCGCACGACTGAGCGAAAACCCGGCAATCCGCGTGCTGATGCTCGAAGCTGGGCCACCTCCCGACAGCCTCTGGATACGCATGCCGGCCGGCATGGGCCGGCTGTTCGTGAACCGGCGGTACAACTGGTGCTACGAAAGCGAGGCCGAGCCCCAGCTCGCCGGGCGAAAGCTGTTCTGGCCGCAGGGCAAGACGCTCGGGGGCTCCAGCGCGATAAACGGCATGGCCTTCGTGCGCGGCCAGCGGGAGGACTTCGACGACTGGGCGGCCGCCGGCGCAGAGGGCTGGTCCTGGCCGGACGTGCTCCCCTATTTCCGCAAGCTCGAGAACAGTGACGGCAATGGCCTGCGTGGGCATGACGGGCCGCTTTCTGTCTCGCATCCGGCCTATGTCCATCCGAGCACCCACGCCTTCATCTCGGCGGCGCAGGCGTGCGGGATCCCTGCCAACTCCGACTACAACGATGCCCGGCAGGAAGGCGCCGGCCTGCTGCAGTTCACGATCCGTGACGGCCACCGCGACAGCGCCGCCAGCGCCTATCTCGCCCAAGCGCGCCGCCGCCCCAACCTAGAGGTTCTCACAGAAGCGCATGTGAAGCGGATCGAGTTCACGGGCCGGCGCGCGACGGGCGTCACCTTCGATCACGGGCACCGCGAACGCCACGCTGCTGCTCTGGGCGAGGTGATCGTGTCGGCCGGCGCGATAGGTTCGCCGCGGGTGCTGCTCGCTTCGGGCGTCGGCGACGCGGTGGAACTGTCGGCGCTCGGGATCGCGCCGGTCGCCGACGTGCCAGCGGTCGGTCGCCACCTGGCAGACCACCCGTACCTCCACATGACCTTTAGGGTCTCGGCGCAGGCGTCGCTCAACGCGATGCTGCGCGGCTGGCGCGCCTATGTCCAAGGCGCGCGTTGGATGCTTTCGCGGCGCGGTCCGCTGACCATCGGCGCGTCACAGGCCGTCGCATTCATTCGCGCCGGCGACGACGCCGATCGCCCCGACCTCCAGATCAATTTCCGGCCGATAAGCCACGCGTTCGACAGCGCCGGACGCCTGAGCGCCGACCCTGTCGCGCGCGTGACGGCGGCAATCGGCGTGCTGCGTCCCCGATCCCGGGGGCGAGTCTGGCTCAAGTCCGCGGACGGCACTCCGGCCATGGTTGGTGGCTACGCAAGCGACGAGTACGATCGCACCATGCTGCTGCGAGGCGTCCGATGGGCTCGCCGGATTTTCAATAGCGGCGAGTTGGGCCAGCTCGTCCAAGGCGAGGACAAGCCGGGCCTCTCAACCGGGGACGACGAAACCATCCGAAGGTTCATCCAGGAAACGGTGCAGCCGATGGCTCACCCGGTGGGGACCTGCCGCATGGGCGAGGGCGCGGATTGCGTCGTCGACTCCCAGCTCCGCGTCCGCGGCCTCGAGCGCCTGCGCGTGATCGATTCCTCGATCATGCCGGCGATCGTCTCGGGCAACACCGTCGCGGCCACATACATGATTGCCGAAAAGGGCGCGGACATGATCCGCACCAAACAACGCTGAGAAAGGGAAGTCCGGTGGCACGCGAGCACACCCGCAAGTGGCAAGTCGGCGACGTCGAGATCTTCCGCATCGTCGAACTGTTCCGGGAGCAGATCGACGCCGATTTCATGTTCCCCGAGTGCACGCCCGAGACCGTGTTGCGCCACTCGTGGCTGCGGCCGACCCATGCGACCGACGACGGCCAGATACTGCTCTCCTTCCAGGCCTTCGTGGTGCGGGCTGGCGGCCGGCAGATCATGGTCGATACTTGTATCGGCGAGGACAAGTACCGGCACGCGCCGATCTTCCACCTGCGTCGCGGCGATTTCCTCGACGATCTTGCCCACGCGGGTTTCTTGCCGGACGGCATCGACACGGTGCTTTGCACGCATCTCCACCTCGACCACGTGGGCTGGAACACGCGGCTGGTCGAAGGCCGCTGGATGCCGACTTTCCCCAACGCCCGCTATCTGATGAACGAGGCGGAGCTGGACTTCATCCGCAGCCTCGTCGGAGTGCCTCACGCCGAGGTCGATCATCTCTCGGATTCGCTGCAGCCGGTGTTCGATGCCGGCCTGGTCGATTTCGTCGCGGCCGATCACCAGGTGTGTCCGGAGGTGAAGCTGATGCCGACACCCGGCCATACGCCTGGGCACGTCAGCGTGCATATCTCATCGCAAGGTGAGGAGGCGGTGATCACCGGCGACTTGATGCATCATCCGATGCAATGCGCCGAGCCGGGGCTCAAGAACCGCTTCTGCAACGACCACGATCAGAGCAGACAGACGCGGCTGGCGTTCCTGCAACGGTTTCAGGACAGCCAGGTCATGATCATCGGCAGCCATTTCAACGAGCCGACCGCGGGCTGGGTCGTCAGCGATGGCGACGCCTGGAAGTTCAGGCACTGACAGCTGGCCCGCCTGGGCCACAATCTCCGTTCAGAGAGCTGCCGAGAGTGCGATATCCGAAAGCCGTTGGAAGCGCACGAAGTTGTCCGGCTCCGGCATTAGCTTGGTCGTCAGGCAGGCAAAGGTCAGATCGAGCTCCGGATCGACCCAGAACAGCGTGCTACCCGCCCCGAAATTGCCGAAAGTGCGCGGAGTGGCCATGGTTCCGAACTGGCAGTGGCCAATCTCGTCGCCACGCAGCGAGAAGCCCAGTCCGATATAGGCCGGCCAGGGCTGCCAACCTCGCGCGAGCGCCATTCCCTTGTACAGGAGATTAGGCAGCAGTCCGGTGCGGTTAAGCGTGGCCATTTCGATCATGCGGGGGGAGAGGATGCGTTGGCCGT
Organism: uncultured bacterium; assembly: GCA_965977975.1. Taxonomy (GTDB): domain Bacteria; phylum Pseudomonadota; class Alphaproteobacteria; order Sphingomonadales; family Sphingomonadaceae; genus Croceibacterium_A. The sequence goes on along the minus strand of CBHCZH010000013.1, from coordinate 16,543 downwards.
CCAGTTCGCCGCCGCAGCGTAACATTTCGGCAAAGCGCCAGACGTCGCTCACCGTCGACACGCCGCCCACCCAGGGCATTTCCGCATCGGGGTCCTCGAACACACCGTGCGGTCCCGGCACCTTGCTTGACGGATGAGTGGCGGGGAAGTGCGCCGGGAACTCGGGCACGGCATGGCGCGGCTTGAGGTCCGGGCGGACGCCAATCGCCGTGTCGTTCATGCCCAGCGGGCCGAACAGGTCCTGGTGCACGATGTCGCGATAACCGCGGCTTTGCGGATCGGTCCGCCGCAGGATTTCGCCCATAAGTGCGTGGGCGGCCATGGGTGAATAGGTAACCGACTGCCCCGGTTCCTCCTGCGAATGCACTTTCTGGCAAATGGCTTCGATGACCACATCCAGCCTGTCGATCGGAAGGCCCGGTTCGGGCGTGAATAGAGGAGGGAGTCCCGAGCGGTGGCTTAAGAGGTGCTCCAGCCTGATCGCTTCGCGGGGTTTGCCTGCGAACTCGGGAATGATCTCGACGACTCGCGTGGTCAGAGCCACGCGGCCGAGTTCGACCGCACGGAGAATGAGCACATTGGTGAACGCCTTGGTCAGCGAGAAGAGGCTGATGACGGTATCGAGCTCGAGAGGCGTCGGCTGGTCGCTGCGGACCGAGCCTATCGATGCCGCGAGCCCGACCTCGCCATGTCGGCCGACCATGATATTCGCGCCGGCGTAGCGACCGGACGCCACGTCCGCCTCGATCGTCTTTCGAAGGTGATCGAGGCGTTCTTCCGATAGCCCTTTGCCATTCAACCGGCTGGCTTGCCCCTCGCTCATCAATCCACTCCGCGTCAGTTCGCCTCTATCCTCCCGTTCATGGATGGCGCGGTGCGGCTTTGAACCTATCCGCGCGATAGGGTAGGATAGGTCATCGATCGCGTAGGTAGGCGCCATACAAGCATGCGGACGGGATTCCGGCCGACTTGCGGGGACGGGCCCGACAACAGCCACGAGCAAGGCGCCCGTCGATCGGAGAGGTCTGACGATGGCTACAGTTTCCCGCCAGGTATTGCCGCCGGTAAGCGAAGGACCGATCCCGGCCCCCGCTCGGGCACACCTGCGCGTCCCCGAGCAGAAGCTCGTTCCGCGCCCGCGGCTCCTTTCGCGTCTCTATGGTTCGAGCGATGCCCGGCTGATCATCCTTCAGGCCCCCGCCGGATACGGCAAGACCAGCCTGATGCAGCAATGGGCGGACGAGCGCTCCGCGAAAGACGAAGAGGTCGTGTGGCTGCGCCTCGATGCCCGTGACCGCGACCCGATGTATCTGGCTAAGCATCTCGACAAGGCCCTGGAAGAGAGCGGGGCCCTGGCGGGCGGCGCCATCCCGAAAGAGGAAAATGCCTATTACGGCTGGCAGGCTCTGCTCGAGAGCATCGGGGACCGCTTCCTGGAACACGGCCGCCCATGCTGGATATTTTTCGACGATGTCCATGAGCTTACCGGCTCAGCGGCGGTTGCCGGACTCAAGGTGCTCGTCGAAAACGCGCCCAAGGACCTGCGCTTCGTTATCGGAACGCGTGGTGACTCCGGGCTGCCGCTGGGCGCGTTGCGCGCGCACCACGACGTCGTCGAGCTCGGAATGAGCGAATTGCGTTTCGACGATGACGAAACGCTCGCGTATGTGTGCAGCCGCGAAGAGCTCGATCTCGAGCGGCCGCACGTCAGCCTGCTTCAGCAGCGCGCGGACGGCTGGATCGTAGGGATAAAGCTGTTCAGCCTCGCGCTCTCGCTGGAGCCTGAAAACCGCTACATTCTCGAGAGCCTGACCGGCGAGCGCAGGCAGATCGCCGACTTTTTCCTCGAAGACGTTCTCTCGCGCCAGCCGCAGGAGCTTCAGGAGTTTCTGCTGCGGATTTCGTTGCTTGACGAGTTCTGTCCGGCGCTCTGCGATGCCGTACTGGGGATCGACAACAGTCGAAGTCATATCGATCGCTGCGAAGCTGGCGGCCTGTTCGTGCAGGAGCGGGATCAAACACGAACCTGGTACCGATTCCATCATCTGTTCGCGCAATTCCTGCGACGCCAGCTGCAGGATCGCAGTCCGAACGAAGCCCCGGCAATATACCGGCGGGCGGCGGACTGGCTGGCCGCGAATGGCCATCATACCGCTGCCTTTGACTGTGCGATCAGTGCCCAGGACCATATGCATGCGGCCCGCATTCTCGACGGGCAGTGCGAGCAGATGTTTGCCGTCGGCCTTCAACCTACTCTTCAGGAGATGGCCTCGCGCCTGCCTCAGCAGATCATCGCGCTCTTTCCGCGTCTCATGCTGAGCCTTGCCTGGCGGCTGGTCGCGCAATGGCGTCTCGCCGAGGCACGCACGCTGGTCTCGGTGGCGCGGCAAAGGGTCCAGGAGCGATCGACTTCGCCGGACACGTCGGAAGAGTCGGAAGGGTTGAAGCTGAGGATAGAGCACCGCGAAATGATGATCGCTCATGCGGCCTATCAGCTTGAGGAGCTGGAAGAGCGGAGCCTCAAGGCGATCCAGATAAGTAGCCGGTTCGACGACGAGCCCTATCTCATGGGCAGCTTTCAGAATTCGCTGCAATTCGCCCAGCGCGAACAGTTCAAGCTCGGCAAGATCGAGCGCCTGGACCAGGCGGCGCGCGAGCTCGTGGCGCGCACAGGAGCGCGGCACGGCGAAATCTTTATCGCCGGTATAACGGGTCGATCGTTGATCCTGATGGGACAAACGCAGCGCGCCAGGGAGATGCTGAGCTCCAGCATGGAGCTTGCTCAGAAAACCGGCGGCCGCGACGATCCACTGGGCGCGGTCGTGGCCCCGGCATTGGCGATGTTGCACTACGAGGTGAACGAGCTCGACGAAGCACAGGCGTTGCTCACGAAATATCTACCGCTGATGACGTCGGCAGGGTTCGTGGAGCAGTTGACGACAGGCTGGATCACTCAGGCACGGCTCCACTTGGTCAGGCAGGAAGCGGAACCCTGCTTGGCCACGCTCGACGACGCGATTGAGTTCGGCAGCCGGTTCGAGCTCGACAGCCTGCGCATCGCGGCCAATGCGGAGAAGCTGCGGATCCTCTTGAAGCTTGGGCGGCCGGACGATGCAGCCCGGTTCGCTCGCCGGCGCGGACTCGTCGCCGCGGAGCCGGGGGGACAGGGCCGCGCCACATCGAAAGATCGCTATACCGTGCTCGATTCGGCAGTCGCGATGGCCAATTGCCGGCTCCTCGCGGCGGACGACCGGTTCGGCGATGCATTGGCGCTCGCACGGCGCTGGCGATCGTTCGTCGCGGCTTCGCAGGCCGTGTTCGCGGCTGTGGAATGGGACGTGCTCGTGGCGGAGTTGCTTTTCCTCTCCGGCGAGCGCCTGGCGGCGCAGCGGGCGATCATCCAGGCGCTGCGGAAGGCGGCGCCAGGCCGCTTCATTCGCCGCTTCCTCGACGAGGGCGAACCGATCAGCGGCATGCTGCAGCAGATCGCCCAGTCGAGCGGTGGCCTTGCAACGCCGGAAGAAGCGCTGCTTCGGCAGATCGTCGCATGTCTCGAACCCGCCGCGAGCGCAGAGCCATCGGATGAAGACGATCTGGACGAGGAGCGTGGTGTCATCCTGGGCCGCATCACCAGCCGAGAACTCGAGATCCTCACCATGGCAGGCCACGGCGTCCTTAACCGCGACATCGGCGAGCAGCTCGGCCTGACCGAAGGTACCGTGAAATGGTACCTCCAGCAGGTCTACGACAAGATCGGCATCCGAAACCGCAAGCAGGCGCTCCTGCGCGCCCGCAAGCTCGGTTTGATCACCTGACCGGCATCGTGGGGGTGCGAGGCCGCGTGAGGCGGGTCACCACGCCTCCATTTCGGACTTGATCGAGCGGATCAGGTCGTGACGTCCCTGTTCGAACTCCGCCCGCCCGGGGTGCATCGGCAGGTCGTGCCGGATCGAGCCCATCAGCTCGGCGTGGAGCTCGTCAAGCTCGCCGGTGAATTCGGGGTGGCCGATGATGTGGGCCTTGTTCTCGCGCACCGCATTCAGCACCGCACCCGCAAGGTCCATCGGTTCCATCGCGTAGCGCTGGGCGTAAGTGAAGCTGGCGCTGACCTCGTCGACGTCCCCTTTGGCTTCCGCGACTTTCTGCTTGGCGCCATCGAGGATGCGGCTCTTGGTGAGGCCCGGAAACAGGCAGGAAACTCCGATCCTGTCGGGCACGAGCGCCAGGCGCAGCGAGTCGCTCAAGCCCCGAACGGCGAACTTGGTCGCGGAGTAAATGCCGCCGGCATCGGGCAGCGGAATGAGCCCGGCCATCGAGGAGGTGTTGACGATATGTCCGCCTTCGCCGTGGCTCCGTATCCGCGGCAGGACGGTGACGAGGCCATTGATCACCCCGCCGAGGTTGATGTCCATCATAAGGTCCCAGTCGGGATATGTGGCGCGACTGATCGGCTCGGCCATTCCGATCCCGGCGTTGTTGCAGAGCAGATGGACCTTGCCGAAGCGGCTCTCGACCTGGTCGGCGGCCTCGGCAAAACCTGCCCGGTCACGAACGTCGAGCTTGAGCAGCATGTACTCGCGGTTGTCGCCCGAAAGCTGCTCGGCGGCGTCGGACAGATTGGCATCGCTGAAGTCGAGGATCGCGACCTTCATTCCCGCGTCGAGAAATGTCCGGGCCATGGCGAAGCCGATGCCGCTGGCTCCTCCGGTGATAAACGCTACTTTGCCTTCCACCTGGCGCATGATTGCAGGTCCTTCCGCGGGAGAGTTTCAGCCGTTCCGGTTCGCCGCGATGATCTCGGCGAACAGCGGATTGAATGTGGGAAAGCCGTAGGATTCGGTCGCGGGTCGCGATCCGTCGTCCGGGCCGAACGTGCTCATCACCGCATCGAACCGCTGCTGGACCGCGTGGCGGAACTCTGGATGAGTGAACAGGTAAAGCTGGTTGCGTTCGACCGCCGCGAGCACTTGGCGGCCTGCGTCCAGGGGGTCCAACCCGCCGACGATGATCGGGGCGTCAGTTGCTTCCGCGGCCGCCGTGTCCGTGGCCTCACCCGAGAACAGGGCGCGCTGGCTGGACACCCTGTGAATGTTGCTCGCGGTGGGGCCGGGCAGGACCACGGTGACGCCAATTCCCTCGCCGCGTACGTCGCACAGGAGCGCTTCGGAAAGGCCGAGCACGCCGGCTTTCGCCGTGAGATAGGCGGCCCCGCCGGGGCCGGGCAGGATTCCTCCGATCGAGGAGGTGTTGACGATATGCCCGTCTCGGCGGGCGAGCATGCGTGGCAGGAACGTCTGCACGCCGTTGACCACGCCGCCGAGGTTGACCGAGAGAACCCAGTCCCAGTCGTCGTAGCTGGCGTCTTGGCTGCGGCCGAGCAGGCCCACCCCAGCGTTGTTGCACAGGATCGACACCGGGCCGAGCGCGGCCTCGGCCTCGTCCGCTGCGCGGGCGAATGTTTCGCGGTCGGTAACGTCGAGTTGGATGAACCGGCATTTCGCCGCCTCACCCAGCTCCGCGCGCGCCGCTTCGAGATGATCGGGCATGATGTCCGCGATGGCCACGGAAATGCCGCGTTCGATAAAGGCTTTGGCCATGCCCAGGCCGAGCCCGCTCGCCCCGCCCGTGATAAAGGCCGTTCTTCCTTCCAGCGATTTCATACCATCCTCCTGGCCGCTGCGTGGAGCCAGGCGCGGCGGGAATCACCTACCTTTCTTTTGGGTGGTTCCGCGATAGGTCACTGACGCGTGTTTTCGGGGCAAGGCATCGCCCGAAAAGGAGAAACCTCATGGATCTCAATCGCGTGTTCGACGTCTCGGGGAAAGCCGTGGCGGTGACCGGCGGAGCTAGCGGAATCGGCCTCGCCATTGTGGAGGCGCTCGCGGAACAGGGCGCCAAGGTCATGATCCTCGATCTTTCTGCCGCCCGGGCAGAGGAGCAGGCAGCGAAGCTGCGGGAGCAAGGCGGGCAGGTCTTCTCCCTGGCGCTGGACGTGGCCGATCGTGCGGCGGCGAACTGTGCCATCGACCGCACCGTAGCCATGCTCGGCGGACTGGACGTGCTGTTCGCCAATGCCGGGATCGATCCGGCAAGCTCTGTGCTGGCCCCCGACGGCAGTCGCGCCCCGGCCGGCGCGCTCGAAAACTATGACGATGCCAAGTGGGACCAGGTGATCGACATCAGCCTGAATGGCGTGTTCGCCTGCACGCGCGCCGCCGTGCGGCACATGAAGCCCCGCGGCGGGGGGCGGATCATCATCACCACCTCGGTCTCGTCGGTTCGTGCCTTCGGCATCGGCATCGCCTATTCCGCTGCCAAAGCCGGAGCAGCACATTTCATGCGCAATGCCGCGCTGGAGCTTGCGCGCTACAACATTCTGGTCAACGCAATCGCCCCTGGTCCGTTCGTCACCAACATCGGGGACGGTCTGGTGAAGAAGCCTGAGGTTCAGCAGTCGATGGCTGGCATGATCCCGCTCGGGCGGTTGGGCGACGTCGAGGAGATGAAGGCGCTGGCGCTGTTCCTCGCCTCGCCGGCGTCAAGCTTCATGACCGGTGCTGAGATCTTCAACGACGGCGGGCTTTCGCTCGGGCCGCCTATCCCCTGAGGCCCCTATCTCGCGGGGTAGGTTTCGTGGGGCGAGGCCTGCGGCAGGATCGCCAGCGACCGACCTGGAGATAGCGCCCGATGCCTGACCTTTTCGATCCGCTGAGGATCGGCGACCTGGAATTGCCTAATCGTATCGTCATGGCGCCCATGACGCGCTCACGCGCGTTGCCGGACGGGACTGCGTCTCCGTCGGCCGCCGCCTATTACGCGCAGCGGGCGTCAGCAGGGCTGCTGATTACCGAGGGCTCGCAGATCAGCGAGACCGCGCGCGGCTACCTGTTCACTCCGGGCATCCACAACGCCGCTCAGATCGCCGCCTGGCGCGCCGTTACAAATGAGGTGCACGCGGCGGGCGGGCGGATATTCCTCCAACTGTGGCATTGCGGGCGCGTATCGCATCCCTTCTTCCATAACGGCGAGCTACCCGGCGGGCCGAGCGCCCTTCCGGTGGAGGGCTTCACCTTTACCGACGAAGGGCCCCAGCCGGTTCCGACGCCGCGCGAGTTCACCACCCACGAAATCGCCGGCCTGGTGGATGAATTTGCCCAAGGCGCGCTCGCGGCAAAGGAGGCCGGTTTCGACGGCGTCGAGATTCACGGCGCCAACGGCTACTTGCTCGATCAGTTTCTGCGCGACGGATCGAATCAGCGGCAGGATGCCTATGGCGGCACCGTGGCGAAGCGCGCCCGCCTACCCCTCGAAGTGGTAGAGGCGGTCACCGGCGTGTGGGACCGCGATCGCGTCAGTTATCGTATCTCGCCGCATAACGGCTTTTACTCGATGTCGGACTTCGATCCGGAAGCGACGTTCGGGCATTTGGCCGGTGCCCTTTCGGGCAAGATCGGGTTCCTCCATCTGGTCGAACCGGTGGCCGGCCCCGGGAAAGTCGCCGCCGCCGAGCGCATGCTGCACCGCCTCAACAAGGCGTTCGATGGAGCGGTGATCGCCAACGGCGCCTACGACCCCGGATCGGCACAGTTGGCGGTTGCTTCGGGCGAGGCGGACCTCGTGTCCTTCGGCATGCCTTTCATCGCCAATCCCGACCTGCCTCATAGGCTGGCGGCCAATCATCCGCTGGCTCAGCCAAACGAGGCGACGATCTACGGTGGCGGAGACGAAGGCTACGTCGACTATTCGCCGATGTCCTGAAGAACAGACGTCACGGCAGCAAGCACGTTCGGAGGAGGCCCTGAATGGCAGGCGAGGGGAAGGAGCAGCCGATGGCGTCCGAAACGCGAGGCGAACAGCTGGGATACCAATTCGCGATGGTCGTGATCACGAGCCTGGTGATTGCCTTCCTCGCGATGGACAGGCTCTCGACTGGTTACATCGGCCCGTTCCTTGTCCGGAATCTCGATCTGTCGATCACCCAGCTCGGCGGCCTGTATTCGGCCCAGGCGCTGGCCGTGGCTGTGTCCGGCGTCCTGATCGGGCGCTATTCGGACCGGACGGGAAAGCGCAAGCGCCTGCTTGTGCCGCTGCTCTTGCTCTCCGCCGCGGCCGCGCTCAGCGCGTGGCTGGCGGACGGATACTTCAAGTTGATGGCCGTGCGCGTAGGCATGGGGATTGCGCTGGGCGGGCTCACCCCGATCATCCAGTCTATCGTGTCAGCTCAATCGACGCCGAGCCGTCTGGGCTTCCACATCGGAATCCAGACCTTGCTGATGTTCCTGGTTTCCCAGATGGGCGGCCCTCTCGTGACGACCAGGCTGGCCAATGCTTACGGCTGGCAGGCAACCTATGCGGCATCGGCGGTTCCGTTTCTGTTGCTCGCCGTGCTGGTTGCGGTCTTGGTTCGGGAAAACCCGCCAACGGACCGGGGCGACGGTGATGGCCAATCTGCAAGGCCGGCCCTGTCCGCGGAGGCGAAACGCACCATCGCGTCGTGTCTGGCGATTTCCATGGGCTTCATGCTGTGGCTCGTCATCCATGCGACTTTCCTGTCGGTCTATCTCGTCGGGGTTCGCGGTGTTGAGCCGACGCGGGCAGGGGAGATCCTGAGCGTGCTCGGAATTGCCGGTGCGGCCGGAGGGCTTCTCTTACCAATGATCTCAGATCGGATCGGCAGCCAGGCGACCTTGTTCGGCGGGATGGTGGTTTCGGCTATCGTCCCCCTCGCGGTGCTGTTCTGGACCGGCTCGGAGTGGGGGCTTCAGGTGCTGTTGTTCTTAGGTTGGCTGAGCGTCGGTTCCCTCCCGCTCTACGCCGTGCTCATTCCAAGCAAGACGGTGTCGCCGACTCGGCTCGCGGCAACGATCGCCCTAATTACCGGCCTCGGAGAAGTGGTGGGCGGCATTGGTGGGCCTATTCTCGCCGGACAACTCGCCGACCGGGTAGGGATGACCACGCCGTTCGTGTTCACACTGGGGGTTTCGGTCGTATGCGCTGTCTTCTCAATGCGCTTGTGGATCGCCACGAGAATTGGCGTACGCTCGCACGCTTCCGCATAACCGGTTGGGATCTGCGAAGCAGGTGCGACAACTAGCGGGGGCGCAGGCCGACGCCAAATGGCTGCTATAGGGCCCGGAGCGCTAAAAGCCGACCGACCGTTAGCGGCCCCGCTCGCCGTAAACAGTGGAATTTGCGGTGATGATAGGCGGGAATCGGGCGGTGAGCGGCGTTGCTGATGCCGTACACGCGGCGCGACCGGCTCGTTATGCTATTCGGTGCGGGGCGCAACGAGAGCGGCGACGATTTCGCCGACGAGCCGCTCGCGCCGGCGATGGTATGCGGCAAGCGAGCGCCGCAGTAGCGGCGGCGCGCCGGCGCGTACGAGATCCGCGATCGCATCGAGCTCGTCGCCGAAACCGGCGGTCAAGGTCGCCTCGGTCCAGCGGATCGGGCGCAGCCGGTCGTTGAGCCGGGCTATCGCGGAGCCGTGTTCCGGATTGCCGGTCCAGGCGGCGATCGCGAGGAACAGTTCCTCGGTCGCCTCGACGGGATGCGCTGCGGCTGAGGCGTCGGGTTGGGGCGAGCGGCGGGCGTGGCGCGAGCGGACCGCGACCTCCAGCAGCGCGCCGTTCCAGCGGTACAGGTAGCGCAGGCCGACCTCGGTGACGAGCGGGGCCCGAAAACCGTCGCCGCGCGGCGCTTCTACCAGGCCTTCGCCGACCAGCCGGTGCAGCGCGTCGCGCACTGGGGTGATGCTGGCATTGAGGTCCTGCGACAGGGCGGCCGGCTCGAGCGACTGGCCTGCGGCATAGCGCGCGGTGCCAAGCTGCTCCTTGAGCGCGAGATAGACACGCTCGAACGTGGCGCCGGGACTCATTGCCGCCCTCCGGCCCGCCGCACGCGGCGATCAACCGCGGCCGAGGCGCTGGCCCTCGACGTACTCGGCCACCCGCGCTGCCTGGTCGGGACGCAGCGCGTCGATCGCGCCGAGGTGCTCGGGGACGGCTGCGCCGAGCAGGATCGACGGACAGCGGCCCTCGTAGTTGCCGAGGTTCGGACGGTGCTGCCGGTATCCGACGAGCGCCTGCAGCTCGGGCGTGAACCGGCGCGCGACCTCAGGGGGATAGGCGAGCCACTGGTTCTCGTAGGGCTTCAGCCAGCCGAGGCAATAGCTGACGATGCAGCCGCGCCGGACGTTCCGGGTGCTGTTGCGGCCGGCCCCGTGCAGCGTCGAGCCGAGAAACAGCAGCGCGGAGCCCGGCGCCATCTCGATCGCGAAATTTGAATCCGGGGCTGCGCTTTCGAGTGCGCGCGAGCCATGGCTCCCAGGCCAGACCAGCGTCGCGCCGTTGTCCCGCGTATAAGCGGTCAGCGGCCACATCACGTTGACGAGGTATTCGACCTCGCCGGGCTGGCCGCGCCACATGTCCTGGTCGCGGTGCGGCAGCTGCGGCAGAGCGCCCGGATGAAGCGCGATCGCCTGAGTCAGGTTGAGCTGGATAGTGTCGCACCACGGCGACAGCACACGCTCGACAATGCCCGTGACGAGCGGATGGCGCACGAGCGTTTCGGCGTGCGCCGAGCGCAGGAGCAGCCGGCCGAACCGCTTGGTGCGGGCGCCGTAGAAGCCGCCCTCGCAGAACGGCGTTCGCGCGAAGTCCGGCGCGAGGTCGCGGTCGAGCGCGGCGACGCTTTCGGGCAGCAGGTCGGGGATGATGCAGTAGCCGTCGGCGAGCAGGCGCCCGGTCCAGCGATCCGCGTCGGCGGCGATCGGGTTCATGGTCATGATTGAATGTTCCTTTCGCCTCAGGCCGCCTGGCGCGCGTCGGTGGCGCCGAGCGCGCCGGGCGTGTAGAGGCCGTTCCTCGCCAGCAGCGCCGGCGTCTCGGCCGAGATGTCGATCCGCAGCGCGCCCAGCATCTTGCCGTTTCGGGTTCGCGGCAGGCCGAGCGGCCGGCAACGCCAGCCGAACGCGAGGATCTGCTGCAGCCAGGCCATCTCCGCGACGCCGGTATAGGTCACGATGCCGTTCGCGAGCGCATAGTCGGCGAGCGCGCTGACCAGGCGGTTGCGCACCGCCAGCCGGCGCAGGCCGCGCACACGCCGGTCGAGGCAGAAGCGCGTGATCTCGAGCACGCCGGGTCCGCGCGGCGGATGCGAGGCGCACAGCTCGACGAAGAGCGTGTCGAGCAGGTGCGGCCGGACCGTCGGCAGCAGCCGCGCCGAAGCGAGATGCTCGCCGTCCTCGCCGCGCACGACGAGGTAGATCGCGTGCTCGTTGTCGAACTGGTCGATCTCGAACCGGTCTTCCAGCACCGGCACGTCCCATTTGAGGAGGTCGACGAACACGCGCTTGCGCGCCTCGAACATCGACCGCAGCATTTCGTCGGCGAGCGGCCGCCGCGCGCGCTCGGTTACCAGGATCATGGCAATCTCCTTCGGATCTGACCCCGAAGGCTATCGCCGGACCCGCGGTCAGCCCGCGAGTCCCAGAAATGGGGGGTTGTCGTTAGCGCTTCAGCACGTCGGTGAAGCTGATCGTGCCGTCGAACAGCGCCTGGACCACGAGCTGGGTTCGTTTGCAGACGCCGTAGCGTTCGCGCGCCCGCTTCAGGTATTCGGTCACCGTCTCGTGGCTGAGCCCGAGGATCCGCGCGATCTCCCAGTCCGATTTTCCGCGCGCCGTCCACACGACGCAGTCGCGCTGGCGGTCGGTCAGCTGCGGCGGCGGGAGAAGCGCCGTGTGACGCATCTGCCAGATCCGTCGCGCCGCCTCGAACGCGAAGGCCCCCGCGAGCTGCGCCAGCGGCAGATGCTCCTCGCTGAGCGCCCGGCCGACTTCCGCCGCGAACGAGCACGAACCGTTCGATTCGCCTGGCACATGCGCCGGAATGGTGAAGCCGTCGCCGATCCCGCGCTGCGTGGCCAGTTCGAGAATCTGGCGATCGCGGGGCGTGAGCTCGATCAGGTTCGCCAGCCTGGACCACGAGAAGCCGACGCTGGTCAGCTGGCTGGCGCGGTGCACCGGGTCCGACGGCCCGAGTTGATGGTCGTCAAAGTAGTCGATCCAGTCGGTTGGGTAGTTGGCGAGACGGATCGCGGGTCCCGGGGCCCTTCTGATATCGACGTGGTGCGTCAGCGCGAAGTACGCAAAGCCCAGCTCGCGGCTGACCTCGGCCATCAGTTCGGCCAGATCGGCCTCGGTTTCCACCTCGGTCACGTCGCGAACGAATGCGTCTATTCTGTCGAACATCGGTCACGCGGCCAGCGGGGCGCTCCAAGTTCGCCCTATCCGCTCGCCGCCTTTCATGATGTCCGGCTGCCGGGTCTCAACCGGCGCGTCCGGATGTTGAAACGGGCGTTCCGATTACAGCGTGCACCCCCTGCGCCACCCCGGCACCGGAAGACAATATACCGTTGTGTCTTCAAGACGCGGAATATAATTGAAATATTTGTTACAGGGGGCTGCCCGCGTGATGCTGACAGCTGCGAAAGGCGTCGGATCGAACCGCGCGCGAAGCGCGGGCAGCTGACGATGCCGTGGGCGCGCTTGATCGACGAGTTCGACGACCGCGCCGCCCGCTGCACATCCGATGGCGAGCTGGCCGCGCTGCTCGAGGAAGCCGGGCGCGAACTCGGCTTCGATCACTTCGCGCTCTTGCATCACGCGAGCCTGAGAGCGCCGGGGGCGGCCTTCATCCGCGTCGATAACTACCCCGCGCCATGGTCGGTCGAGCTCGTCGCAAGCGGGTTCGCGGCCGACGATCCGGTCCACCTCGCCTGCGGGCGGACCAACATCGGCTTTGCGTGGGGCCAGCTCGGCAGTCTGGTGCCCTTGACCGAGCGACACCGCCAGATCCTCGCGCGCAGCGCCCGCCACGGCATTGGCGAGGGCTTCACCGTGCCGGCCCATGTTCCGGGGGAGCCGGGCGGATCGTGCTCGTTCGCGGTGCGGAAAGGCCGCGCGCTACCGGCGAAGCATCTTGCGTCTGCGGAGCTGATCGGCGCGCACGCGTTCCGCGCCGCGCGGCGCCTGCGCGGCTATCCGAAAGGGGGTGCGCGACCGCGGCTCAGCCGCCGCGAGCAGCAATGCCTGCGGCTGATCGCCGCCGGCAAGAGCGACTGGGAGATCGCCACGATCCTCGGCATCGCCGAGGCGACCGCGCGCCAGTACGCCAAGCGGGCGCGCGCGGCCTACGACGCGGTCAGCCGGACCCAGCTCGTCGTCTATGCCCTGCGCGACGCGTGGATCGGTTTCGACGACGCAATTCCCCCGAACGGAGGAATGGGCTAGCCGCGCGGGCTCTGTCTTTGTTTCGGCCTCCCTGTTGGCGGAGGCCGGGCGATGGAACGGGAAAGCGCGCAAGCGGCGTTCGCGCTCCGGCCGCCGTTGCCGCGGTGATCGGCCGGCGCGGACGTGGCGGCGGCGACCGATCGCTCCTTCGCTCCGGACTGGCGCGACGCTCAAGGCTACGCTGCGCTGCGCCGCGCCGAGCCTGTCGCCATCGCCTGGGAATGGCTGCGGCGCGATCCGGCCTACCGCGCTGCCGCCGCCGGCACGCGGCACCGGGACATGGCCGCGGACTTTGCCGCGGTGCCGCGCGATCCGGCAGCTGGGCCCTGGGGTCTGCACGCGTTCGAGGACCCGGCGTTACCGGCACCAGTTGCCCGGCCGGTCTGGCACCGCGCAGCGTACGCTCGTGTGCTGACGGCCGACGCTCAGGCGGGCGGCGCGGCGCCGGACCGGTTCGACCTCGCGCGCTTCGCGGCCATCGCTACCGTATTGCGCGGCCCGGCGGGCTTCGAGCACCTGCTGTTGTCCGACGGCGCGTCGAGCTTGCGGCTCGACATCGTGTCGGGCTCGTTGCTCGCCGGGCCGGTGTGCCTGTCCTACCGCCTCGCCGGCCTGGCCGCGGTGCGCGGCCCGCTCGATACGCTCGGCGGCCTGCTGCGGCTCTGCAGGTCGGGGCGGCTCGCACGGCGGCAGGCGCGGGATCGCAACCGGCGGCTGGTCCTGCTGCTGCGCGCCTGGGACGCGCTCGAGACCGGCGCGAGCCAGCGCGAAGTGGCGGTGGCGCTGCTGAGCGGCGAAGCGGCGGCACGGCGCTGGCGCAGCGAGGCGCCGAGCCTGCGCTCGCGCGCGCAGCGACTCGCCAGGGGCGCGCGGGCGATGGCGCGAGGCGGCTACCGCGTCCTGCTCGAGATCTGAGCGCGCTTCAGCCCTTGCGGATGACGAGCTTTTCCGCGCCGCAGAGGCTGCAGGGTCCTTTCGCGCGCACGAAGCCGCCGTTTCCGGCGAGCTCGCGGGTCTGGTGGTTGGCGTGTTGGCGCACCGTAAGGTCGAGGCGCTCGGCGATGCAGTCGTCGCAGACCGCTTCCGGCGCCAGCCGGGCGATGAACGCCCGAACCCTGTCGAGGACCATGGTCATTCGCGAGCCATAGCCTGCTACAGGGAGGCCGCAAGGCTTCAGACCGAAGGCAGCGGCGGAAGGGGAGCGCAGACAATCGGCCGGCGCGCCGCCGATAGCGGCACCGGAGCGGCCGCACGACGAGCGTTACCTGCCGCGGAGCTTGGCTCGTGGGCCTTGCCGGGGGCCTCCGTTCACCCGCCAGAGCTTGAGAAGGTGCGCGGCTCCATCGGGGGCTCGATTTCGCCCGTCAGCGAATTCGAGCCTCTGCTGCGCGCGCCGGGGCGGGCATTTCGGCCAGCGCAACCGAAGCGGCGGAGCCGCCGATCGAGCGAGGGTTTCATGGAAGACGAAATCGCCCGGGCCGCCCGGGCCAGGAAGGGCTGTCCGTTCCTCTCGACCGAGCAGGCCGCGTTCTATCTCGGCCTGAGCGCCCGCAAGCTCCAGGCGATGCGCGCCGCCGGATCGGGCCCGCGCTTCCGGCGCCACAGCCGCTACGTGCGCTACCACATCGACGACCTCGACGCCTGGTCGAATGGCGTCACGGCGACCGCGACGAGCCCGGCCGATGCCTGAGCAAGCCGCTATCGCCAAGCCTCGTCTCGGTGCCGGCGAACGGCCGGTTCGGTCCGGGCGGCGGGGACCGGGCAAGGCGGCGCTGCTGCTCGCCGCCGCGCTTCCGGCCGCGGCGCTGCTCGCGACGCTGCTGTGGCGCCCGTCAGCCCGGCTGGTCTGGAACGCGAGCGCGAGCAGCCCGCTCGGCCTCTACCGGATCGGCCCTGCCGACGGCATCCGCCGCGGCGACATGGCGATCGCCTGGCCGCCTGCGGCGGCCCGCGCGCTCGGCGCTGAGCGCCGCTACCTGCCGCGCAACGTGCCGCTGGTGAAGCGGGTCGCAGCGGCCGCGAGCGACCGCGTCTGCGCGCGAGGCGCGGCCATCTTCGTCAACGGCCGCCGGGTCGCCGCGCGGCGTCGCGCCGATCCCTCGGGCCGCGCGCTGCCGTGGTGGACCGGCTGCGAAAGTCTGCGCGGCGGCGACCTCCTGCTTCTCTCGGTCAATGCGCCGCAGGCGTTCGACGGCCGCTACTTCGGGATCAGCCGGCGCGCGCTGATCCTCGGGCGCGCGAGGCTCATATGGCCGCGCTGAAGGCCGCGGCGAGGGCGTTGCTCATCGCGCTCCTGCTCGCTTGGGCGGCACCCGCGGCCGCCGACCCGCTCGACCGCTGGTCGCCGTACATCGCCGAGGCCGCGGCGCGCTTCGGCGTGCCCGCGGCCTGGATCAGGCGGGTGATGCGCGCCGAGAGCGGCGGCCGCACGACCTGGGGCGGACGGCCGATCGTCAGCCGGGCCGGGGCGATGGGGCTGATGCAGCTGATGCCGGCCACCTGGCGCGACATGCGCGCGCGCATCGGCCTCGGGCGCGATCCGCACGATCCGCGCGACAACATCCTCGCCGGGACCGCCTACCTGCGGCTGATGTACGACCGCTTCGGCTATCCGGGGCTGTTCGCCGCCTACAACGCCGGCCCCGCGCGTTATGCGCGCCATCTCGCCACCGGCCGCCCGCTGCCCGGCGAGACGGTCGCCTATCTGGCGGCCGTGACCGGCACGCCCGCTCGCCGGTCCGCGCCCGCGCCAGCCCCCGCTCGCTCGCTGTTCGCCCGGGAGAGGACGGGATCGGCAGCCACCGGCGCCGGCGCGCACCCGTCCGACCCGGCGGCCCGATCGCTGTTCGTCCCGCTGCGCCACGCGGGGCCGCGCTGACGCGGGCCCCGGGAGAGGAGAGGCAGCGGCGGGTCTCGCGAACCGGTGAGGAGATCGGCAATGGCGGACGGCTTCGGCTCAGGCAGCCTCGAGGAAGAGGGCAGGGCGCTCGTCACGCGCCTCGGCGGCCGGTGGACCTCGCGCGGTGGGCTGTGCCGCTGTCCCGCGCATGACGACCGCACCCCCTCGCTCAGCGTGCGGGTCGGGCGCAAGCGCCTGCTCGTGCACTGCTTCGCCGGCTGCGAGGCGGAGGCGGTTCTCGCGGCCTTGCGCACGGCAGGTAATCCGCTGCGCGCCGCCGGCGAACCCTCGGCGGACGGCGGCGCCCCGTGCGCCGTGGTCGGTCACGCGGCGCTCGCGGTGGCCACGGG